>JBHIBU010000094.1:0-5322 GCA_046759245.1 Dehalococcoidia bacterium
GAAAGGCGGCATAGCTCCGTTTCCCTGAGGCGAGACCTACGTTATGATACACACTACTCCGAGGACGCGGAAGAGCTAACAGTCCATCACCCAGCGCCACCTGATACTGCGGTGGGAGCGATACCGCTAGCCCAACCGTTGCCCGTAATTCCACGAACAGTATTGACAAGGGATGGAAGCTTTGCTATGATACGACCAATTTGGTCGCCTTATCTTAAGTGAGTTCCATCATACAGGTGCTGATATGCTATTGAGCCAGAGGGCAGACTACGCTGTGAGGATGATGGTGGACCTGGCCTGTATGTCAAACGGCCAGTGGGCAACCGTAAGCGAGATTGCCAAACGTCAGGACGTGGCCGAGCCCTTTATGGCCAAAATCGCCTCCCAGGCAGCGGGCGCCGAGCTGGTGGTCACCCAGCGGGGCGCTGGCGGGGGACTGGCTCTGGCCCGGCCTGCGGATAGCATCACCCTGCTCCAAATAGTAGAGGCGATAGATGGCCCCATAGCTCTCACCCGATGTACCGTCGAGACCAGCCGCTGTCCCCGCTCCAATAAATGTGCCGTGCACCCGATATGGGAGAAAGCCCAGCAGCAGCTTAACGAGCTACTGTCCAACACCTTGCTCTCAGAGATAGCACAGCGTCAGAGGGCGCTGGCTTTATTCGCGCCTTAAGAAGCTCTGAAGCGGAATCAGTTTAGCGTAGTCCAACCTCCCGCATAATTTCACAAAAAGTACTGGGGCCTCCCCTACCCGAAAGGGTATTGACAGTAGATAAATGGTATGTTAAAATCCGACTAATTTGGTCGCCTTATCTCAGGTGAGTTCCTTCTCACCGTAAGCTTAACAGGCGTTATGACACTGGGCTGAGGCTAAATTAAGTACAGCGAAAGAGGCAGCCAAGTTAATGGGAATGGTCAATGAGTAGACGTGCTATCTTACTGACCTTGTTGATTGGGGTGATAGCGGCGGCGTTGGTGATTTTCTTCCTCTTAGTCAGCTTCACCCCGGAGGCGGCTTCCACCCAGGCCCCACCTATAGACACCCTTTTAGCCATCCTTTTTAGTATAGGGTCAGTTATCCTCACCATCTCCGTGGTAATTCTTATTTACAATGTTATTGCCTTCCGGCGCCGGCCTGGCGATATGGAGGACGGACCGGCCATGTACGGCCATACCCCTTTCCAGATGTTGTGGGTCTTGGTCCCCTTAGTTATTGTGATTGCACTGAGTATTTACGCCGCTCTGGTGTTAACTGACATCACTAAAGCGACCAGCCACCAGCAGGAGCTGGAGGTTAGGGTCAGCGCTTTTCAGTGGGGGTGGCTCTTTGAATATCCCGAATATGGGCTCACCACCGGTGAGCTGGGTTTGCCGGTCGACCGTCCTGTGCTGGTAGAGCTGACTTCTCAGGATGTGGTGCACAGCTTTTTTGTGGCTGAGTTTCGGGTGAAGAGGGACGCCGTCCCCGGGATGGAGCAGGAATTGCGCTTTACCCCTAGCCTAGTGGGTGAATTTAAGGTGCGCTGTGCCGAGTTGTGTGGCTTGGCACACACCATTATGGTCGCCCCCACCATCGTGATGACGGAAGGCGACTTTGAGCAGTGGGTAGAAGAACAAAGGGAGTAAAGAAGGGACAGCGATGAGGGTATTCTCTCTGGGCGTGGTCCGGGGTCTCCTGGCTGGGCTGGTTGGTGCCGGGCTGGGGGCGGGACTCACTATGCTGGTGCGGATGGCGATGGGGCTCCCGGCGTGGAACGCCGGACCGGTAACGGCGGTAGCCATCCTATTGGGGGTGGTGGCCTGGATGGTGGGCCTGGGGGCGTTCCGTTATTGGCTGAAATGGGCCATAGGCAGCCAGGAAGCGGAGGAGGACCCGGGTGGTAATGGGCAAAGCCTGGACGTACCCCGCTGGACCAGATATTTCAGCTTCGATACCAACCACAAGGTCATCGGGGTGCAGTATATGCTCACCGCCTTCCTCTTTCTGCTCATCGGCGGCCTGCTGGCTCTGTTGATGCGGCTACAACTAGCCACCTCGGGGGCAACGTTCCTCAGTTTAGGCACTTACAATACGGTGATGAGCCTTCACGGCATCATCATGATCGCAGTAATCCTCATCGGTATTGCTGGGCCGATTAACTACCTGCTTCCTCTGATGATCGGGGCCAGGGATATGGCTTTCCCCCGGTTAAACGCTTTTTCCTTCTGGCTGGTGCCCCCGGCAGGAATCCTGCTCATCCTCAGCCTTTTCGTGGGCGGGTTTGATACCGGGTGGACCGCCTACCCTCCGCTGAGCACCATGGCGCCGCTGGGGATGCAGTTTATGTTGCTGGCCGTTTATTTGGTGGGGCTTTCCTCTATTTTGGGGGGCATTAATTTCCTTACCACCATCATCAAATCGCGGGCCCCTGGGATGAGCCTGTTCCGGATGCCTATCTTCGTCTGGGCCGTGCTGGCTACTGCTGCCCTCCAGGTGACGGTCACCCAGTTCATCGCCATGTCCTTCGTGATGGTATTGTTAGAACGGCTCCTCGGCATGGGCTTCTTCACCCCAGCCATGGGGGGCAATGTCATGCTCTTTGAGCACATGTTCTGGTTCTACTCTCATCCTGCGGTCTACATCTTCGCCCTCCCCGGACTGGGTATCATCAGCGAAATCATTCCCGTATTTTCCCGTAAGCCTCTGTTCGGCTATAAATGGGTAGCCTTCTCCAGTATTGCTATTGCTGTACTCGGCCTCATCGTGTGGGGGCACCATCTGTATGTTGCTGGGATGGCAGACGTGTTGGTTGTCCCTTTTATGGTTACCACCGTATTAATCGCCGTGCCCACCGGGATTAAAATGTTCGCCTGGTTAAGCACTATGTGGCGGGGGAAACTGCAATTGGCCACTCCGCTGTTATTCGCGCTCACTGCCATCGCCGTTTTCCTGGTGGGAGGTCTAACCGGGGTCGTCAATGCCATCGTTCCCGCTGACCTCCTGGTCCATGATAGCTATTGGGTGGTGGGACACTTTCACCACACTTTGTTTGGCGCCTTCGTCTTCCCGATGATGGCCGCCTTTTACTACTGGTTCCCCAAGGTGACCGGCCGCCACCTCAGCGAGAGGTGGGGCAAGCTCCACTGGGGACTAATGAGCGGCGGCTTTTTTATAACTTACTTGCCTATGTTCTGGCTCGGGCTGAACGGGATGCGGCGGCGCATTGGAGACTATGACCCCAGTTTAGGGCTGGAGCCGATGAACCTAGTGGTTACTATAGGCGGATTTATCATAGCAGTGGGCTTGCTGGTGTTCGTCTATAACCTGGTGGTCAGTGCCTGGCGGGGAGTGCCTGCGGTAGCTAATCCCTGGCGCGCCAGGACTTTAGAGTGGCAGGTCTCCTCCCCGCCTCCGGAAGAGAACTTCGCCCAGGTGCCCCAGGTGGTGGGCTTCCCCTATGATTATGGGGCGCTCGGTTCGGTACACGCCCTACTTGGCACAGCCGGGGGCAGCCCAGGGAGGCCGGGGGAGACTTGATAAGGGGGTTTGCTTAATGGCATCGGCAGATGTGGAGCAACGAGAAAGGCCGCGTCAAGCTAACATTTACCTCGGAATGCTCTTATTCCTCCTCTCCGAGGCGTTTCTTTTCGGCGCCCTCTTCTGGAGCTATTTTGACCTCCGGGGGAACAACTTTCCCCATTGGCCCCCCGAGGGCGTTCACCTGGGGCTGCTCCTAGTTTCCATCAATACCGCTATTTTGCTGGCCAGTAGCGGGGCCATGCAATGGGCCATCGTAGCTATTCGCCGCGGCAGCCGCGGTGGGCTGATAGGGGGGCTCCTGGCCACTATGCTTTTAGGCAGCACCTTCTTGGTTATTAAGGGGTGGGAATGGGCCACTGTGCCCTTCCGTCCCTGGAGCCATGCCTATGGTTCCATATTCTACACCATGACCGGCTTCCACGCCCTCCATGTCCTGGCCGGCATCTTAATCCTGCTCGCCCTATTGCTCCGCGCTCGGCGCCACCGCTTTTCGGCAGAGCGCCACCTTGCGGTGGAGGTAGGCGGGCTCTACTGGCACTTCGTGGACTTGGTCTGGCTCTTCGTGTTCACATCCATTTACCTTATCCAGTGAGCCACCCTTAGTTCAGGTGAGCAGGTAGGCCACCAGGGCGCTGGCTTTATTCGCGCCTTAGGAAGTGAAAATTCTGAAGCGGAATCAATCTAGTGTAGTCCGATCCTTGCCTCATAATTCTACAAGTGCTGATGTGTCCACCCACTTTAGGAGCTATTGGAATGGGTCTTAACTACCGGGCATGGACTACAGTAGCTGCCTATATATCGCTGTTAAAATTACGTACCGTTGCTTTGAATATATTGTCCGCGCTGACTGGCGTGTTTCTGGCTGTTCTGGCTGTCGGTAGCGGCATCCCCTGGAACACCGCTTCTATTTTGATCATATCAGGAGGGCTAGTGGCCGCCGGTAGCGGTGCTATTAATTCCTACCTCGACAGAGATATAGACGAGGTTATGCAGCGCACATCGCGGAGGCCACTACCATCGGGCAGAATTAAGCCTGCCAAGAAGGCTCTGTATATTGGGATATTTTTGGTTATCCTCGGGTTGATAATCGCTGTGGTTGGGCTAAACTTGATGACCACGCTGTTCATCGCCTTGGGAGCTACTATTTATATCTTTATTTACACGATGTGGCTAAAGAGAAAAACACCGTGGAGTGTAGTCGTTGGGGGACTTGCTGGCAGTTGCGCACTACTAGCTGGTTGGAGCTCAGTGACCACCAGCTTTGGTTTGCCTGCCCTGCTTTTCAGTATCTTCGTACTCTTGTGGACGCCTGGTCACTTTTGGGGTTTGGCCATTCGGAATAAAGATGACAGTGAACGAGCTAGTATACCAACTCTTCCCACCATCTATGGGGAGAGGATAGCTGCCAAATGGGCTGCGTCATCCAGCATGGCCTTAGTTCCCTTCTCAATCATCCCCTATGCCTTGGGAATCTTGGGTGAAGCGTATCTCATTATATCTTTGAGCGTTGGACTAATTGTATTGATACCAAATATTAGGCTTTACTTTGCCCCGACGGCGCAAAAGGCTTGGACGGTGTTTAAGCTTTCAAGTCCCTATCTAGCCATCGTTTACCTAGCTGTGGCTATAGATATTCTCTTGGCATAGCGAACTGCTCCACTTAGTACCTGTCAGGCAATTCCTTACTCTGCCTTGGCTGGAGGCGGAGATGGCGGTATGTCCCTTCATAGACAGCAAGCCCCCCAAGTGCTATACTGTCTGAGTAGTTGTCTTTGGCTGACAGCGCTCCTTGACATCAAGAT
>JBHIBU010000095.1:0-5306 GCA_046759245.1 Dehalococcoidia bacterium
GTAACCTTGACCCAGCCCGCCCGGCAAAAGCGCTTTGCTCTGTGCAACTGCAGCTACTTGCCTCTGCCCGGAGTACGCCGAGGCTGAACAAAACCGAGGATTGTTACACAGCACTCTTGTTGCGCAAAGCTTGAATTGTTCCGCTATCTTTCACCTCATGCTGTAGAGTACTCCCCACTGTTTGAAAGCGGCCGGACCGTCTCTCGACTCGCCTGGCCACTCACGCCGGCCAGGACTTCTCCCCGAGAGCTATTCGGCAGAGCTGGGTGATATGCATATTGGGCAGCCCAAGCCGAGACGCGGGGCGCTTGAGCACCCGGTCGCACAGCGGACAGAGAGTTATCAGAGCCTCCGCACCGTGTGCTATGGCATCCCTGACATTCTTGTCCTGCACCTCGGCAGCCAGCTCCGGGTAAACCGGGATGATGGGCGCGGTGCAGCAGAGAGCGTCCTCCCCGTCATACTTGCGGGGTACACGCTCCACCCCTATGAGCTGAAGAATCTGACCGAGGAGGGCATCTTTCTCTGGGACATACCTCGAGGAGCAGGGCCGCTGGTAGGCGATCTTCTTTCGTATCGGGGTGACTCTGTCCTGGTGCCTCCTGAGGTAGTCATACAAGTACTGGAAAAGGTGCATATAGTCGAAGGGCGCCTTGAGGTCATAGTCCCGGATCTTGGCATGGACCGAGGCGTAGCAGTCGTCATGGAGAAAAATGATTTCTTTGCCCAGTCTGGCCAGCCGGTCAATAAACCCGGGAGCGCTTTTGGCCACTCCACTCTCCTTACCGATATGCACATAGCCGATGGGGCAGCAGTATTCCCCTCCCTTGACAACAGTCAGGCCCCGAAATTGCTCGCTGTCGAGGATGTCCTCGGGGAGGTTGCGCTCCGTAATCCAGAGGGAGAGGACAGGCCGGTCGGGGTCGCCTGGTAATACCTCGCTGGGGTCCTGCAAGCGGCGCTCAAACAAGGCGGCAGCGGCTTCAGGGATAGGGAAAGCGCCCATCTTCTCCTGCATCTTGCAGATGAGGTCAAAGGGATCGGCTCCGGTGGGACAGTACTCCCTGCAGCCACAACAGGTGATGCACCGGCCCAATATCTCCGCTGGTTTGCCTTCCATAAGCGCTTCAATCTCGGCCACAGCCTTGTCCCTATCGTAACCGACATAGAGACACCTCACCAAGCAGTCGCCACACAGGTTGCATTTGGACTCATCCCACATTCCCTTTCTCCTTCCAGCCCTTGAATCGCCTTATAGTCCCCTTCGGCTGGGGGCATTGAAAATGTTCTTGGCCTCGCCTAATCTCCATACCAGCAGGAGGTATGGTTCAACTATACACGTTGCCCCTGCGAGGAGCAAGCTGCCTTCGTTTTGGCTTACCATCGATAATATAGACCCCTTGGCCTGTTTCCTCACGGCGGATAAGGTCCTCAGTCCAGCCTCGAGCGTGGAGCGCGGGATCGATAAGCTTTGCCCTGTGTCAGCCTCGGTTAGGGGCATACTTCACCTTTTCCTTGAGGTTTCTCGTTGGTGAGGCATCTTTAGACTCATTATACACCAACCAAGGGTGAGGGGTGGCACCTTGTTTGGGGGTATGGGAAAAGCGCTCTTATGATAGTGGCGTGTCAGGGATAGGAGGGAATGTCCGCCCTCTCCTATATGGGACGAAGCTGTGGCTTGCCCCTCTCTCCAGAGACCTACCGCACTTCCCAATAGCGAATCTCCTCCCTCTGAATCCTGCGCTGTATCAAGCTACGAAGCCACCTTCCGATGATACGCCTTGTTTGAGGAATTAACACCGCGAACCCGACGATGTCTGTAATTATTCCCGGTGTAAGCAACAACAGACTACCGGCAAGAATCAAGGCTCCGTGGAAGAGTTCGTTAGAGGGTATGATTCCACGCTCAATGCTGCTGCGAATTCTAGTAAGGGTCGCCAAGCCCTGATTCCTTGCCATGCCCGCACCAAGAATAGCTGTTGCCACTACAATGAGCACGGTATATAAGGCGCCTATGATGGTTCCCAAATAAACGAGAATTGCCAGCTCAACGAGTGGCGTAAGAACAAATAAGAGTACAAGTCTCAAAAGCATCCTATGCCGGTTGCTCCCCGCTATACTTTTCTCTGTGACCTCCATTCTATGCCAATGGTTCTTTCGAGGCAATATGTGAGTCCCACAAGGTTACTGAAGTGAACATTCCGTCAGCTTGTTTGGCAACTGAGCAGGCATATTAGTAATGCAAATTGAGGCCATTGCCTGTCCCTGACGGAGTCCAATCGCCAGGAGAGGCACCCAGGTCCCTTTGCCATCCGGTCCTACATCATCGTACTGAGGGATTGCTCGCTAGACTGAGCTCTTTTCGCCGAGTAGTCTCTCAACGCTGCCAAAGCTCGCAGAGCCCTTTCCGGGCTTGGATAAGCTAGTTGATAACCAGTCTCGTTAATCCTGGAGCGCAAATCCTCTCCCCACTCTCCCAGAACCCATGTGACCACAGGTTTGTTGCTTTTTGCACTGGCAGCCTTGATGGTCTTAAGGGTGGGAAACCCCGCGATGCACACTATTGCATCTACGTTTTCATCCTCCAGAAGAGCGTCCAAGCTTGCCGTATACACCATCTTGTATCCGTGGCGCACACCAGCAGTCATCATATCTATAGGGTTAAGCGGAGGAGACCAAGGAGGGAAAAGCTCCCTGTTGGCATTGACCGTCCTTTCAAGTAGCGTAGCCAGCTCGAAGCCGTACTGCTCCAGAGCATCCAGGGTGATCGTAGCTCCGGCACCACTGGGAGTGAGAATAGCCACCCTATTTCCATGCAGCGGCGGTAGGTACAGAAAAGCCTTTGCAATATCTCCCAACTCATCTACAGTATTCACCTCTATCAGCCCAGCCTGCCTGAAAGCAGCACGGTATACTTCCTGCCTACCTGACAGTGAGCCTGTATGAGAAGCTGCTGCTCTGGTAGCTGCCTCACTTCTGCCTGTCTTCAACACCAATACGGGCTTCTCTTGCTGAACCCTTTTGGCAACCTCCAGGAATCTCCTTCCTTCCCTCAGACCCTCAATATGTAATGCTATGATTCTTGTCTCTGGGTCTTTTTCAAGATAGCCCAGCACCTCCGCAAAATGCACATCGCACATATTCCCCAGATCGATGCCTTTCCCCAAAGCAAAATCAGAGAAACCTTCAAGGAAACCGCCCGACTGGCAGACTAGAGCGACGGGGTTTTGCCGTAACTTGGGGACTATCCAAGACGAACTGAAATTGTGGAAGCAATTGATCACACCCAGCGAGTTGGGGCCGATTATCCTTGCCCCCTTCGCTCTTGCCATCTCCACAATTTCTGCTTGCAGGGCTTTCCCCTGTTCATCTGCCTCGGCAAAGCCATCCGTAATCACTATGAAAGCCTTGATACCCCTCTCCGTGCCATCTTTCACTACCTGGGGAACGACCTCTCGTGGCACCATCACTACTGCCAGGTCTACCTCGAGTGGCAATGTTGTCACCGAGGGATAGACTTTGAGGCCTAGAATACTCTCCATATTCGGATTTACGGGGTAGATTCGCCCTTTGAACCCGATTTCCAGGAGATTCTCAACGACATTGAAGGAGCCTCTGCCCGTGCGCCGCGTCGCCCCTACTATGGCCACTGATTCGGGTTTTAGGAAAGTATCCATCGATTCAGTGATATCCATGGCGTAACGTCGTTGAGACTGATGTCAACAACCCGCATTATACCTTGAATGGCTTCACCAGGAAAGCGGGGGCAGATTGTGCCTTCGGGGAAAGCCTATGCGGGTGCTCAGGAACCAGATTTTGCGGCAGAACGGAGCTATCAATCGGCTGCGATCAAGAGGAGAGCATAGCTGTGAGGATGTTTGGCCCAAGGTGTTCATTGCCGCCGCATTGAACAGTCTGGACTTTTGTTCAGTTGTTGCGCAGATCGGAGTTGTATCTGAATTTAGCCTCCTGGCCCAGCCCTAAGATCCAGAAGCACAAAGCCGCTTTGCTCGTCGCTTACACGTGCGGCGCTGACGCCGAGGATTTCATAGAGGATAACCTCTCCGATGATCCAAGTGCTGACTCCATATCGCAGACACCCACTGATTGTTTGCCCTGACCGCCCCAGCGCAGCGTGAATGTGCAAGTTAGGCTTACCATCCTCACCAGGAGCGAGTACGCCGACACCAACCACCTCATGTGCGCCGTCGATGGGCAGGTGCATTGGCTGCGGTGGCCTTTCCTCCGAACGTCGTGGGCCGACAACGACCTCACCACCCCCGATTCCACCCACCAGAATAACATGCGCTACGGATACTTCATTCTCCTCAGCGAAATGCTCAATACATCCGGGCACCATATCGCCATCCTCAAGCCGTATCACGAAAACCCGCCCCATCTGTCCTTCGCATGCCTTCATCATAAGCCTCCTCGCTTTTGAGTGGGGGAGAAAATTGTAACGATCTGCTAGTCGCTCCAATTAATCTGGCAATCGACACTTTAGTTGACCACGATGGTGTTGTCAAGGTTTCAAACTGACTCTGACGAAGTGAAGCCACAGGTTGGTACCTGGAAATATTGCATAACGCGCCCTATTGTTATGTGTTCATAGCGGAGAACTGGACAACGGCACACCTTCCACAGAAGTCGATACGAATGAATGTTACCCTCTATCACCGAAGCGCAGTGAGGTTTCAGCTCATTGCCGACTTGACGGGAGTCCTCCAGCAATCTATAATGCCTGCCACCACATTTGTGCTAGAGCTTGCGAGTAGAGCTAGGCTGAGCAAGCGAATGGAGTCAGCAGCTGAGGAGGTAGTCAATGTCACAAGAACAGATATCCTATCCAGTCTCTATTAAGGGTGAACTTACAGAGCCACCGGGTCGCGGTTGGTGGCTGATCAAGTGGCTGCTGGCAATACCACATTACATTATTCTAGCCTTCCTGTCGCTAGCCTTTGTGGTGGTGACTATTATAGCCTTCTTTGCTATCCTGTTCACAGCGAAGTACCCCAAGGGTCTGTTTGACTTCAACGTAGGGGTTCTGCGCTGGGCATGGCGGGTAGGCTTCTATACCTATCAAGCCTTAGGTACTGACAAGTACCCACCATTTACACTGAAGTCTGTTGATGATTACCCTGCTGATTTGGAGGTGACATATCCAGAAAAACTGTCCCGCGGGCTGGTGCTGGTAAAGTGGTGGCTATTGGCCATTCCGCACTACATTGTGGTCAGTTTCTTCCACGGAGGCTGGGGTGACAACAATGGAGGCTTGGTGTTTATTCTCGCCATCTTTGCCGCAGTAG
>JBHIBU010000096.1:0-5247 GCA_046759245.1 Dehalococcoidia bacterium
GTGAGCGAAGCCGATGTATTCCTCTTCGCCGGCCTCACCGGAGACTACAACCGTCTCCATACCGATGAGGAATTCGCCAGGAGCAAGAGTATCTTCGGGAGAAGAGTGGCGCACGGGCTGCTGGGACTGTCCCTGGGAATGGGGCTATTTCAGCGCTTGGGGTATATGGTCAATCTGCATAAAGGGGCCTACCTGGGCTTGCGTGCCGATTTCACCGCTCCTATCTTCCTCGGAGATTGTATCACTGCCAGGGCCAAGGTGGTCTCCAAAAAAGAAACCAAGCGACCCGATCGGGGAATTGTCGTCTTTGGTCTGTCTGTGGTCAATCAGAGGGGCGAGGAGGTGTGCACAGGGGAGCATACTCTGCTCATAGAGCGGCGGGAAACCCCTTCGATTGAAGGGTCTAGTGTGAGGTCTTAGAGCGACGACACAATAATTCAGAAGGGGCGCTATCCCGGCTCAGGCGGGCGGTGTCCTTTTGGGAGGAGAAGATATGAGCCAGAAGAAGGCAACGAAAGAGATCTTGAAGAAGACAACGAAAGAGATCTTGGCGCAAAAGCTGGAAAAGGAGGGACGCATCCCTCTGTATAACCCCGAGGCTCTGCAAAAGATAAGGGAAGAGATGGAGCAATGGAAGAGCACGGTGGTCCGAGAGGAGGACAGAAATAACTGGTATGTGACCCCCTCCACCCTCCTCGGGTCTGAAATCCCGCGGGGAATGCTTTATACCCCTCTGGACAACGCCGAACTGGACTATCTGCGAGACCTGGGTTTTTCCGGGAAGGAGCCTTACACCAGAGCCATCCACGCCAACCTGTACCGCGGCCGGAGGTTCACTATCCGTCAGCTAGCGGGCTTCGGCGGGCCCGAGGATACCAACCAGAGGATAAAATTTCTTCTGGGGCACGGCGCTACCGGGGTAAACATCATCTTTGACCTGCCCACAATTCAGGAGTATGACTCCGACGACCCTATGTCCAAAGGGCAGGTGGGCATGTGTGGGGTTTCTATTGATTCCGTGGATGACATGGCAGCCCTCTTTGAAGACGTTCCCCTTGATACGGTAACGGTTTCGCTGGTTACTCACTACCCCACCAACACGGCCATCCTCTTCCCCATGTACTTGGAAATGGCGGAGCGACGGGGCATTGACTGGAATAAACTGACAGGTTCAGTGCAGAACGATCTGGTGCTGGAATGCGTAGTTCGAAGCGCTCCTGAATATATTCCCCCAAAGCACTGCTTCAAGATCCAGTGTGACAACCTGGAGTTTATCCGGAAGAATGTGCCGAGCTGGAATCTGATTACCTTTAACGGCTACAATCTACGGGAGGCTGGGACCTCAGCGATCACGGAGATGGCTGTTGCCACCGCCAATGCCATCGAGACCCTGGATGAGATGGTGAGACGGGGTCACGATGTAGATTGGATCGCCGAAAGAATAGCCTTCTTCTGGTCTCCGGGCAATGACTTCTTTGAGGAGGTGGCCCGAATAAGGGCCATGAGAAGGTTGTGGTATCAGATAATGAAGCATAGATTTGAGGCTAAGAACCCGAGAGCCCTGTGGATGAGGTGCCATGTGCAGACCTCCGGGATATCTCTGTTCAGAGAAGAACCCTTCAATAATATTGTGAGGGCCGCCTACCACGGCCTGGCGTCGGTGCTGGGTGGGGCTCAGTCCATGCACATAGATTCTTATGATGAGGCATATTCGGTTCCCACGGAGGAAGCAGCTTTGGTATCCCTGCGCACTCAGCAAATTATCCAGGCCGAGACCGCGGTTACTGAAGTGGTTGACCCCCTGGGGGGCTCTTTCTACGTCGAAGCCCTTACCGATGACATAGAGAAAAGAATCCTGGACGAAGTGACCCAGATCGAGGAGATGGGCGGTCTGGTTTCAGCGGTGGAGAAGGGATGGTTGCACAAGAAAGTGACCAAGTACGCCGTTCAAGAACAGAAAGACATGGAAGAGGGCAAGATAAATATAGTGGGCCACAATTATCTTAGAACCTCTGACCTGGAGCTGCCTGAGATCAACGTCTTCCGCTATCCCGAGGGGGTGGAGGAAATGCAGCAGGAAAAGCTGAGAAAACTAAGGCAACGAAGGGATAGCCGGAGGGTAGAGGGATGTTTGAGCCAGCTAAGGGAAGCTTGCCAAAAGGGGGAGAACATTGTGCCCTATTGCCTTGAGGCAGCCAAGGCCGATACCACCGAGGGGGAGATGTTCGAGGTTTTCAAGGAAGCCTTTGGGCTGTGGAAACCACCTGTATACTGGTAGAATCGTGGGGATGGCTTACTATGACAGGCAAGGCGAAGAAAATCAAGGTACTGCTGGCCAAGTTGGGGTTGGAAGTTCACTGGAGAGGGGTTGTCACCGTAGCTGGCATGCTAAGAGACGCCGGGATGGAAGTAGTTTACATGGGCAATGCCTTTCCCGAGCAAATAGTTAAGGCTGCTATTCAGGAGGATGTGGATGTTGTGGGCATAAGTACACTGGGAGGTAATCACCTAACTCAAGGGGGTGAGCTCCTCGATATAGCCGCGCGAAGTGGAATAAAAGACTCCACTCTGTTTCTAATCGGCGGTGTTTTTCCACCTTACGATGAGCCCAAGCTGAGGGAGATCGGTTTCGACGGTATATTTAGTCCGGGGGCCACTCAAAACGAAATAGTTGGTTTCATAAAGGAAGTCCTGGCTACCAGGGCAACTACCTAGTCCCCCCCAAAACTCAGTTTTTCAGGGAGCACCGGATTTGTCGGTGATGGGCAGATTCACCCGGTTTGGAAATACCTTGCGCGCCACGCCGACAATCCCCTATCTCTGGTCGGGGTGGGCGGATTTGAACCGCCGACCTCATGGCCCCAAACCAACCCCGCTAAAAGGCGACGTTCGCTCGTCCCCTTTCCGACGCGAATCATACCACCTCAACACTTTGGGGATCAACCTGGCAGAGTTGCCTCGAGCTTGCAGTTGCACATTCCGATGTAATGTCTATTCCTGAGTCGACTCCGAAAAAGCCCATTGGCGCTGTGTTTGAACGTTAATTAAGCATAGAAGCGCTTCAAAAAGCCGGGCACATAGCCCGGCCTTGCATGTTCTGGGTATCGGTCGCGCACGGATAAACCTCTTGCTTCGACGGTGAACCTACACGTTCTTGACAGACCCTTTCAGGTTAAGGTAATGTTTGAATGTATAGTTCTAACTCGAAGTGGTAACTTCAACCTTAAACTTATGTCTGTAGCAAAGGGGGAGAATAACAGATTGCACATCGTCTGTTGTGTCAAGCAGGTCCCGGACACCACTCAGGTGAAAATCGATCCCGAAACCAACACTCTGATCCGTTCCGGTGTTGAGTCAATCTGTAACCCCTACGACCTGGTAGCCGCCGAGGCAGCGGTACAACTCGCCGAGAGATATGGCGGGAAGGTAACTGTTATCACTATGGGGCCCCCCCAAGCTGAATCAGCCCTGCGGGAATGCCTAGCCCTGGGAGCTGACGAAGCTATTCTACTCTCTGATAGAGCCTTTGCTGGCGCTGATACCCTGGCCACCAGTTATACCCTTTCCCAAGCTGTATCCAGAATCGCTGCCACCGACCCAGTCCACCTTATTCTTTGCGGTAAGCAAGCCATTGACGGTGATACCGCTCAGACCGGTCCCGGTATTGCCACCCGACTAGAATATAACCAGTTTACCTATGTTTCTGAGATCATTAGACTGGATGCGGAGAATAACACCATTACCGTCAGGCGGGAGGTGGAAGGCGGCAGTGAGATAATTGAGGGCCAACTGCCGGTGCTACTATCCGCTGAATTGGAGCTCACTACTCCCCGGTATGCTTCCCTTCCCGAGCTGGTACGTGCTTTAAGGCAGGATATTAAGGTCTGGGGGGCGAAGGAAATAGACGCTCCGCCTGAACAAATAGGACTAAAGGGTTCCCCCACCTCGGTAGTAGAAATATTCGCCCCTCCGGTGCGAGGAGGGGGCTTGGTCTTCGACAGCACGGAGAACCATGAGCGGGCTATCCAAGATTTCCTTGGCGTCCTCTTTGAAAAGGAGTCGCCGCTACTGGATGAATTACTAAGCAAGGATAGAGGATAACCATGCCCAAGAACAGCAAAGGTAGAGACATTGCCGAGATCATTCCCGACAAGTGCATTGGCTGCGAACTCTGCATCGCAGAATGTCCCCCCAAGGCCGATGCCATACGTATGGAAGGCGGCGTAGCCATAATTGATCCCGAGGCCTGCATTGGATGCGGCAAGTGTGTTGATGTCTGCCCAACGGATGCGATCATCTTTGAAAAACCGAGGAAGAAAAGGGAGGCCGAAATTGTTACAAAACCCCTTGATGGCTACCAGGGCGTAGCCGTGTTTATTGAGGTTCGCGAGGGCAGCGGAGCTGAGGTATCCTGGGAGCTAATAGGGAAAGCCAGGGAACTCGCCGAAAAGTTAAATACTCAGGTATGTGGCTTTCTCCTGGGAACAGAGGTAGAACCGGTAGCTAAAGAGGCCATCGCCTACGGGTGCGATATTGTCTATATGATTGACCACCCTGTCCTTAAGATATACCTACCAAAGGTGTATGGCAAGGGCCTGGTTCACTTATGTAATCAAGTCAAGCCGGAAATAGTCCTCTTAGGGGCAACCCCACTGGGTAGGGATCTGTCAAGTGTAGTTGCCACCCAGTTGGGAACGGGGCTGACCGCTGACTGCACCGGCCTAGATATAGATGCAGATAGCCGGCTACTGTTGATGACTCGCCCTACTTTTGGGGGCAGCATCATGGCTACCATTCTTTGTCAAAATTACCGTCCCCAGATGAGCACAGTAAGGCCCAGGGTAATGAAGCTGCCGAAGAAAGACCCTGATCATCGAGGAGAGATTCGAACTCTTGACTTTGAAGCCCCTGAGGGGGTGTTGCCCCAAGTTATTGATTTTATCCCTAAAGCCGCTGAAGTAGGCAGTGTGGACATTACTAAGTCGCCAGTTCTGGTGGTAGTGGGCAAGGGTGCTTGTGATGCCAGACACCTGCCAATGCTTGAGGAACTTGCCCACCTCTTGAGAGGAACCATCGCCTGTTCCCGGCGGGTCGTGGAAGCAGGGTTGCTTCCCTATATCCGACAGGTAGGGCAGACGGGCAAGACAGTGGTCCCCAAAATATATATTGGAGTAGGAGTGTCGGGGGCAGTACAGCATCTGGTTGGCATGCAGGGTTCAGAGAGGATAATCGCTATTAATACCGATC
>JBHIBU010000097.1:0-5237 GCA_046759245.1 Dehalococcoidia bacterium
GGGATTCGAACCCACGACCCACTGCTTAGAAGGCAGTTGCTCTTTCCACTGAGCTACAGGGACAAGATTCCCTTTAGAGTTTACTACAAAGAGGAATGTTGCTCAACTAAGGTAAGCCCGATTGCCTTAGTCGATTGGCTCTATTCCTGCTTCAATCCTCGAGCAGTTTCTACTGTGTGAAGGATTCGATTATGCGTACCCCGACGTGTGATCCGCTTGATGCTAACATCGGAGAGATCTGCCGTGGTAGTCAGATACTTTTGGGCAATTCTGCCAACGGGCTGGGCTGCTATAATAGCCCATGTTGCGGCCAGGATTGCCATGGGAAGCCTTCTCCGCTCCTTACCCCTTAGAGCAAGAAGGCAAGCTACCCCTGCCATTATCCCTGCTACAGAGATGTTTGTGCCGCAAAGGGGCGATAACGCTAAATCCCTCTCACCTCTCTGCAATCGAGCTAAGCCCTCCGTAACAGCCTCCTGAATCGCATCAGTAGGGATATTACCATAGACATAGAATCCCGTAGTAGTCGCCTGTCCCACCAGCCTAACGTCCAAGCCCACCCTCCTCGTCAAAAGGGCAACAGTGGCGTGCTCCAGGGCATGATTCTGACGCACTGCAGTAATAAAGTTGCCGTTCATGCTCACCTCCATTCTTCATAATCAATCATATTTGCCACGCTTCCTCTTCAACCCATCCCTTGGTATAGAGCCTGACCGCCAGCTATCACAAAAGCTATCATAATTGCGACTGCCGTCAAGCCCAGTAGCCCGCCACCCAGGATAAATAATCCGTCGTTGTTCGCCAGTCCAAAGCCCATGAGAAGGATGGCAACGGCGAATATAGTATTGGTGCCCGGAAGAGGTATTAGCATAACAAGCGCTACAAGAAGGATTACCACGCCTATAAGAAATCTAAAAAGCTTTCTTTCACTCAAAACCACAAGGCGTGATTTCGAGAATCGCTCCATCCTTCTCAAAAATGGAATTCCCCTTTTCTCAATGAAGGCAACCATCTTGGGGCTTATACTTTTGCTGCGAACCCGCTGGGGTAGGAGAGGAGAGCTTGTGCCAATCATCATCTGAAAGGCCAATAAAATAATAAGCAAGGCGAAGGGAGTAGCCCATCCGCTCGCCGGAAGGGGAAACGCCGTGGGTAAAGATAGTGCTACAAGCAGGAAACCGAACCCTCTCTGGGAAACGGTATCCAGAAGCTCTCCCATCTTGATCTGGACTGGGTTAGCAGTGCTTATTAACTCCCCCATTTCCAAAGATAGTTTCTTCGCCATTGTCACCCTTTTCACCCCTACCGAGAATCATGAGCCCTTCCAGTCCCACAACTATCCAAGAAGATCCTAGATTTGGCTGATGAAGGCTAAAATTGCTCTTCCAAGCTATTCTCTCATCAATCAGGTCTCTTAAAAGGAGCGCCAGTTAATTATAAGCATCTGGAAGGGAGTGTAGCAGAGGGCTGGATCGGTGTCAAGCTGAGCAGGGTTAAGAAATGCTACCATAAACTCCTTTACAGTTGACATTTCTCTTCAAACGTGCTTAAATGTTTCTAGAGGATGATTGATGTTAATATTTGATGTTAAAGTTTGGATATAGGCTAATGGAAAGCTTATTGGAATGGGCCAAGCTTGAGGTATAAAGAGGGGGTAAGTAAGAGATGATGGAATCGGGGAAGAAGAAACAGATAGATGAACTCTTAGTGGAGGGGGCGTTTATTACCCCTGAACAGCTTGAAGCTGCCCGTGATGCTGCTAAGCACTCTAACAGGGATTTAAAGGAGGTTCTTCTAGAGCAGCATCTCATCAGCCCAGAGACCCTTGCCACCGTACTCAGCTTCCAGCTCAATGTTCCTGCAGTCGACCTGAAGCAGGCGCAGGTCCAGCCCGCCGCTTTGGCGTTGATCCCAGAGGATGTGGCTCGGGAGCATAATGTTTTGCCTCTATCTCTGGAGGGCGATACTTTGATGGTGGCTATGGAGGACCCTGATAACCTTCAACTCATCGATACCCTTGCTGTATTGACCAAGAAGAGGATAAAGCCGATCATCCCCCTCCATGGTGGCATCCGTGAGACCATAGATACTCAATATAAGTTGACCACTCAGATCGAGAAGGAGATCAGGCAGTTGCTGAACACTGGCCGAGGAAGGGTGGTATCGGAGCCACTGCTCACCCTTGAAGCAATCAGCCATGCCCCCGTGGTCCGAGCGGTGGAGATGCTTCTCACCCAGGCGGTAAAGGATCGGGCATCGGATGTTCATATTGTGCCCCAGGAGGAGGATGTTCAAATTCGCTACCGGATCGATGGTGTGCTACATGATATCGTTTCCCTGCCCCACGAGGTTCACTCAGCGCTTCTCACCAGAATCAAGGTGCTGGCCAACATGAACATTGCGGAGAGAAGGCGTGCCCAGGATGGTCAGTTCAGCACCACAATTGCCGACAGGGATGTAGATTTCCGCGTTTCCACCATGGGCACCAATCATGGGGAGATGGTGGTGCTGCGCGTATTGGACAAATCCCTCTCCCAGCTTGACCTCAGCGAGGTGGGGATGTCACCCCATGTTTTGGAGACCTATCAAAAGTCGATTGAGTCCCCCTTCGGCATGATCCTGATTAGCGGCCCCACTGGCTCAGGAAAGACTACAACCCTCTATTCCTCAGTGGGCAAGTTAAAAGCTGAAGAGCTCAACATCATGACCATTGAGGATCCCATTGAATATGAATTCAAAGGGATCCGTCAGATTCAGGTTAATCGAGCGGCGGAGATCACCTTTGTCAGTGGGCTGCGGGCGATCATGCGCCTTGACCCCGATGTCATCCTCGTCGGTGAGATCCGCGATGCCGAGACGGCAAATGTGGCGATAACGGCTGCCCTCACCGGGCACCTGGTGCTGTCATCGATCCATGCCAATGATGCTTCCGGCGCCATCGTTCGCCTCTTGGATTTCGGGGTGGAGCACTTCCTGGTTACCTCAGCGGTCATTGCCGGTGTGTCACAGCGACTGGTGAGGAAGGTCTGCCCCTATTGTCGAGAGATGAAGGAGGCTTCCGTCGTTGAGGCAATGGCTTACCAGAAGGAGATGGGAGAGGAAAGAACCCATTTTGCCTACGGCGCCGGCTGTAGCTTCTGCTCCCATACCGGCTTCTTAGGGCGAACCGGGGTTTTCGAGATGGTCCAAATGACTGAGACCATAAGACAGATGGTGAACCGAGAGTTAGGTGCTATCGAGATCAGGGAACAGGCTCTGAAAGAGGGACTGGTCACTATGCGCCGCGACGGCATGCTCAAGGTCCAAGAGGGGATAACTACCCCCAGAGAGGTGATCCGCAACGTCTTCACCATTGGGTAAACGGGGAGGAAGGGCTGCAAGATATTGGTGCCACGCAACTGCAACCATAGACCTAGGACTAATTCCTTATTGACATATTCAAAGTCATGTGTTATAGGTTTGGGGTAGCGATGACACTCCCCAAGCCATTTTTGTTTGGGGCAAATATTGGGGGTTTAGGCAATGTGGTTTAAGTATATAGCCTGTAACGCTAGGGGTGATACGACCACAGGGTCCCTGGAGGCTGACTCAGAGCAGAGCGCTGAGCAAATTCTATGGCAATCCGATCTCTCCATTATCAGCCTGTATAAAAAAAAGACGCCCCCCTCCCTGGATGAGGCAATGCCTTTCTTCTTCCGCGTGAATCGCAATGATGTGGTCTATTTCAGCCGTGATCTGGCCACTTTGCTCAGTTCTGGGATCGCCATCCTGCCTGCGCTCCATATGCTCTACGGGCGCACCACCAAGACCAGCATGCAGAAGGTGGTTCGTCAGCTGATAGGGGCTATAGAGACGGGGAGCCCCTTCTCCGAGGCCTGCGCCAAATTCCCCAGTGTGTTCTCCCTCTTCTATCTACGCATGGCGAGGGTAGGGGAGGAGATAGGCAACCTGGAGGTAATGCTGAGGGAGATAGTTATCCAGATGGAGAGGGAGGCTGCCGTTTCCAGTAAAATTAGAGGTGCCATGATCTACCCCGCCTTTGTGCTTGCCCTGGCTGTTGTTGCCATGAGCGTAATGATCTTCTTTGTTCTGCCGGCGATGAGCGGCCTTTTCACCGCCTTTTCCGGCGACCTGCCTATATTCACCAGGATAATGCTGGGCTTTTCCGCATTTGTTAGATCCAACATATTATATCTATTGCTGGTCATGGTGGCTCTTGTTGGTCTTGGATGGTTGTATTTCAGAGGCCTGAAAGGAAAGCTGAAAAGGGATGCCCTGCTATGGCGGCTACCTCTCGTCGGTAATATCAATGTCAAAGGGACGATGTCCAAGCTGGCGAGGAACATCGCTATCCTGATTCGCGGTGGGGTTACCCTCACCGAGGCTCTCGATCTGGTGCTTTTGACGACGGACAATGCCCCGATTAGGGCTGCGCTGACAAAGGTGCGTGCCGATGTCCATAGCGGGGAAACGCTTTCGCGGGCGCTTATCGAGCACCCGGTTTTCCCCCCTCTTTTCTCCCAGGTTGTCGGCGTTGGCGAGCAGAGCGGTCGCCTGGAGGCAAACCTGGATGTGATGGCCGACTTCTATGAGACGGAGATGGACAAGGCTATCGCCAGAGCGACCGGGATGCTGGGCCCGACACTGATTGTGGCTATGGGGGTCGTCGTCGGGTTCATCGCCATCTCCATAATCACACCTATATACTCTCTGATGGGGCAGATAGGAGGATGAGAGGCCAAAAGGGGCTAACCCTACTCGAGGTCATGATAGCTGTGGCTATCTTCGGCATAATAGCAAGCGGCCTCTTTATGGCGTTGAATGTCAGCAGCAAAACTACAGCTACCACCAATCGGCTGACTACTGCTGAGAGCTTGACCCGGAGCGAGCTGGAATATGTTAAGGCTCTTCCTTACGATGAAACTAACAATCCTCCACAGTATATAGTAGACCCCGGTCTGACCATTCCCACTGGCTACTCTATTGTGGTCACTGCTGAGCGCCTGGACCCCAAGGGAGACGGCACCGGTAATGACGATGGCATTCAGAAGGTAACGGTCAATGTTTATTTTGAGGGTGAGCTGATAGTCGCCACAGTAGACTATAAAGTAGACCGATGAGTGACAAGCCTTTAAACCAAAGAGGTCTCACGCTGGTGGAGCTATTGGTAGTGATGACCGTCGGCGCTATGATTGCGGGTGCTGTTGTGGCCAGTATGTTCCAGCTATTTATGGTGA
>JBHIBU010000098.1:0-5209 GCA_046759245.1 Dehalococcoidia bacterium
AAGCCGACTTGTCTATTCCAGTGAGTCTGCTCGCTGTCTCGGTAAAAGAGCTTATTAGCTCCTTCTTCTTCTCATCGGCTAACTCTGGACCATAAAAGAAGATCGTAGGCAATTTAGCCTCCCTTTTTCGTCCTAGGCCTCGATATATTAGTTACTCTCCGCTTTCCTTCTCGAACCTTTCCCCAAGCTCGGAGCGGGCCTTGCTAGCAGCCTTTCTCCCTTCCTCAATAGCCTGCCTGATTATCTCTCTCGCCCTTACCAAAAACTGGTCACCTCTCTCCTTAGCTAAGGTGGCAAGCTCGCCCGCCCTGTCTAGATCTATGCCCCTCTCCTTCAACTGCTTTCGTAGCCTCTGCGCAACAAAGATGGTGAGCACCGAGCCGATAATTCCTCCCGCGAGGAGCCCGATGAGAAACACCTGAAATCTATTCTCCTCGGTCACTTTTCCTCCCCTCCTTTCTCTTAGAAAATCTAGACATGAATTCTAGAGCCCGCTGCAATCCCTGCACCATACCTGCGATCGCAGCCAAGGGCTTGATAATCTCCTTGGACACCAGGGAGGTGATATCGCGAGCATTCCCTAGGGTCGCCCTCCCCGAATCGAGGATGGATCTGATCCTGCGGAAAAGCAAAAAGGAAAGTACCAAAAGGAAGACGGTGGCCCCGATTGCCAGTATGGAAAAGATGACGATGAAAAGATCGCGCAACTCTGCTAGTGACATTCATCACCCCCTGTGGTGCCATTATACTACGCTGCGAAGAGAAAGGCAAATAGCTCACCATTGGGGCACGGAGATGCTGGTGCCCACATTCAGCAAGCATTCCGATCCTTCCTGCGCTACTCTCGCCAGCGTGGTGATACGAAGCACCTTCGACCCCCTTTTCGAACATGGGGCTGTGGCTCATAATGCCACTTTTTGCTATCTCAGAGAAATAGCCATCAGAGCGTTTCAATCCTGGTCAAACAAGGGGTGGGCCAGGGCTGGCATCGCCCGGACGAAGGCCAGGGAAAGGGCAATGAAGGCATCTGAATTGTAACGCTCGATCTCGCCGCTGTCACAGAGCTGGGCAAGCTCAGGGTCTAGGGGCAATCGCCCCAGCAGCGGCGCCTCCGCCTTAAGGGCCATGTCCTCCCCCTTGCTCTGGCCAAAGATCTCGACCCTCTTCCCCGTCTCGGGAAGGAGAAGGTAGCTCATATTTTCCACCACCCCTAATATGGGGACATTTAGCTGGTGCGCCATATGCACCGCCTTCTTCACCACCATTGCCGCCAGGTCCTGGGGGGTGAGCACGATGACCACGCCGCAGGGGTGAAGCGATTGCATTACGGTGAGGGGGATATCCGATGTGCCCGGGGGCAGGTCGACAATAAGGTAGTCGAGCTTGCCCCAGACCACATTTTGCCAGAACTGGGCGATCACCTTGGCGATCAGCGGTCCTCGCCAGATGACGGCGTCATCCTCATGGGGTAAAAGGAGATTTATCGACATGACCTCGATCCCAGACGTGGTCTCCACCGGCAGGATAGCGCTCTCGCTCCCCATGGGGCGCCCCTTTAGACCAAACATCTTGGGGATGCTGGGACCGGTGACATCGGCGTCCAGGATGCCCACCTGATAGCCCTGGCGGGTGAGGGCGATGGCGAGTAGGGCAGCTATCAGCGATTTGCCCACCCCTCCTTTGCCACTCATCACAGCGATAACATGCTCAAACTCGTTCAGCTCCTGGGATGGCGGCTCAACGAGGTCTATGGTTACCTGCCCCACCCCGGGAATCCTCCCGATGGCGGCGCGCACGCTCTCCTGGATCAGCTCCTTGGCTGAGTCGCTCAAAGCGGTCAAAGCCAAGATGACCTTGACCCCATCCCCTGCTACCTCGATGTCCCGAACCATATTAAGCTGCAAAAGGCTTCGCCTTGGCTCGGGGAGGATCACATCCTCGAGCGCCTCCTCAACCTGTCTCAGCTCCACTTCCAGACAAATCCCCCTTTCATCGACTCGCGCTTAAGAAGCCCTTGCTGAACCAGTCTCCCCATCTCCCGTTGAGCCACATCCAAAGGAACGGAGAGCCTGGGGGATATCTTTTGAGCAAGTTGTTCCACGGGATCGCCGAGGTCGCGAGCCTTCATCCAGCCTAGCTTCTCGATGACATCGCCCTTGAGCAACCTCCAGACAAACTCCGTGCTCGCCTTTTTCCTCATCTCTTCCTCACAGAGGCGATCCCCGGCCTCAGCCTTACGCTTCATCTCATCCCAGGCATAGGCAACCGCCCGATCATAATCGGCCATAATCTCCATTACCTTTTCCGGGCTCATGGCGGCGGTCTCGGTAATCGGTTCGTTGGCGTCATACTTCGTCCAGTCTCGGGTAAGGATGTGAAGGCCGTAGTCTTCAGCCTTCTCATATAGCTCCGTTCCCGGGAGGGGGGAGAGCAGGTGGAAGCCATATTTGGCGCCATAATCGCTGTCTAGCTCCTGGGCGAAAGCCACCGACTGCCGGGCAGTCTCCGGGGTTTCCCCGGGCAGACCGAGGATAAAGGAGTTGAAGACCTTGATCCCGGCCTCCGTGGTCAGTTTCACCCCCCTCCGCACCCCATCCAGGGTGATCCCCTTCTTAATAGTCTCCAGGATCTGCGGAGAGGCTGACTCAATTCCAAAAAGGAGCCAGGCGCAGCCAGCCTCTTTCATGACCTGTAGTAAATCCTCGGTTACGGTATCGACTCGAGCAAAGACATTCCATTGGATATGAAGGTTTCGCCTTATGATCTCATCACAGACATTTCGGGCATGGCGATGGTTAAGGGTGAAGGTGTCATCGACAATGTTTATCCTTTCGAAACCAAGCTCGTTGTGGATGGTCTCTATTTCATCGACCACCAGCTTGGGGTGGCGAAAGCGGACCCTGCGCCGGAAGAGCCGAGGCCCGGAACAGAAGATGCAACCATAAGGGCAACCCCTGCTGGTGATCACAGTGCAGGGGGCACCCAGGGCGCGGTACTTGGAGAGGGGCAAAAGATGGCGGGTGGGAAAGGGGAGCTCGTCCAGGTCCTCAATAGGCGAACGGGGCTCGGTTTGCACCACCCTCTTATCCTCACGGAAAGCGATTCCCCTTACCTCTCGAAGGTTTGCCCTTGATTCCAAGGCCCTTATCAGCTCCACCAGTGTCCCCTCCCCCTCCCCCAGGACAAGCACGTCGATCCAAGGGGCACGAAGGAGGGTCTCCTCGAGGGCGAAGCTTGCATGGGGACCACCGATGACGGTAACGATGCCGGGTTCGAAATCCTTGCACATCTTCAGGATTCTGGCGGCAGTGGGGTAATTCAGGGTTACGCAGGTAATGCCCACAACCTGAGGCTGATATTCCTCAAGCTTCTCCCTAACCTTCTTTGCTGAATAATGAGCCACCAACAGATCCAGGATCTGGACCTCGATACCTTCCCTTTGGAGCACCCCAGCAAGGTAGCTCAAGGCAAGTGGAGGAATGGGGTTCTCTTCAAGGGGATAGGGTGTGCTCATAAGAAGGACACGCATCGGGATTTCTCCTTCTTGTATTTCAGACCCTAGACATGGTCATGGTCGTGTTCTTGCCCCACGAATAGAAGGGGATATACTATGTCGCTCCCACAGGAAGGAATCAAAACTGCGAGGAATAAGAACAGGAAGATAAGGAAAAGCAAGGGAATCCAATCTGCTACCATAAATGCTGTGAAGTAGAATAGTGATGCCCAGGTACTTAACAAAACGTGACCCGCGTGCGGGAATCTGGTTGTAGGTCTCCAATAACCAATTGCAATACCCAAGAATGCCAAGGGGTTTACAAGCCACCATTTTGCGATGAAAGGCGGCGGCCAAAAGGGCTCCCTTTCAATGTGAAATAATGCTCCTTCTAGATAAGGAATTATGGCATCGCTTAATGTCGCTATCCCGATTGCCCCGGTATAACCGATCAGGATCGCCGCCCAGAGTTTACCCCTACCATGTAGTCTATATATAGCTGTTGTCACTAGAGCGCTTAATAAAACATGGATTGGATGAAGGATGTAAAAAATTGTCTCGGAAATCCCGGAAGGAACCTGGCCAAAAACTATTATGACCAGGATAATGAGTCCCGTCGAAGCTCCAAAGGCAGTAAAGGGGGCATGCCTTGCCAGTTCCTTGATGATTAACTTCCATCGTCCCACCGTCTCCGTCTTGTGCTCCATTACCTTAATTCATCATTCCCATTATAAGCATATGCCCGTAATCATCCTACCAGTAATCGCCACTTTGTCAAGGATGCTAAAGCCCTTTGTCTGCAATAAAGGCCATCAGGTCGGCGACGCGACAGCTATAGGCCCACTCATTATCGTACCAGGCAAGCACCTTCACCATATTGCCGGCAATAACCATCGTGCTTGGGGCATCGACGATGGCGCTGGCGGGGTTTCCCTTGAAGTCCATGCTCACCAGTTCCTCCTGGCAAAGCTCGAGGATCCCCTTCAGGGGACCATCGGCGGCTTCCTGGAAGGCCTGGTTCACCTCCTCAGCGCTGGCCTCACGGCTCAAATCGGCGACGAAGTCCACCATGGAGACGGTGGGGACCGGCACTCGAAAAGCGACGCCGTGGATCCTGCCCACCAGCTCGGGGATGACCACACAGACCGCCCTGGCAGCGCCGGTGGTGGTGGGGACGATGTTCATTGCCGCTGCCCGCGCTCTCCTCAGGTCCCTGTGGAATTGGTCCAGTATCCTCTGGTCGTTGGTGTAGGCATGGATGGTGGTCATCAGCCCCTTTTCCACCCCAAAGGCTTCATGAAGAACCTTGACCACCGGGGCGATGCAATTGGTGGTGCAGGAGGCATTGGATAGGATGCGGTGCCTGGCCGGGTCGTAGTGGTCTTCATTAACGCCAAGAACGATGGTCACATCCTCCCCCCTCGCTGGGGCCGAGATGATCACCTTCTTGGCGCCACCCTCCAGGTGAGCAGCAGCCCTGGTGGCATCGGTGAACAGCCCCGTGGACTCCACCACCACCTCTACCCCATAGTCTGCCCAGGCGATCTTAGCCGGGTCGCGCTCCGAAAGCACCTTCACCGCCTTTCCATCAACGACGATGGCATCCTCCCTCGCCTCCACCTTGCCCGGGTAGGCGCCGTAATTAGAGTCATACCTGAGAAGATGGGCGTTGGTCTTGGTATCGGTGAGGTCATTGACGGCGACCACCTCAAGCTT
>JBHIBU010000099.1:0-5179 GCA_046759245.1 Dehalococcoidia bacterium
TATCCTCTACGTTCAAACAAGCGGCGTTGATACCCCAAAGCGTCTTTACTCGCCCTTCGTCCTGGGCATGACAGCCAAGGCGATGGATATCGATGCCACCATCTATTTCCTCGGTATGGGACTAACGGTGGTGAAGAAGGGCGAGGCCGAGAAGGTCAAAGAGGGCGGCTTCCCCACTGTGAAGGAGGTAATGGATCAGGCGGCAGCGGCGGGGGTCAAGTTCATGGTCTGTGAGCAGAGCAGACAGTTGCTCAACCTCGATAGGGGAGCCTTCATCGGTGAGGCCGAGATTGTGGGCGCCGCCACGCTGAATGACCTGGTGCTCGAGGCCGACGCCACTATGTGGTTCTAGGGAGTCAAAGCATAGGCCTGCCCATACGCAGCCTGAGGGAACGGATCGCCCAGGGAGGCCCCTGACACAGGGCTTGAATGCGCTTGATATAAGGTTCCTAAAGCCTATCCCTTGCTTCTCTGGTCTAGATATCGCCAAGCTTGAATCCATCAAGTCATTCTTCTCTGAGAGACTCAAAAAGGAGGCCTTCATCCTCCAGGTGGATAGCTTTGCCGCTGTAGCCGCCTATCTGGCCGAGGCAAAAGAGGGGAAGGGTAGTCTGTTTATCCAGGAGGGGCGATGAAAGCCGATGCCATATTGGACTGCATTGGGCTCTACTGCCCCCTGCCCATCGCCCATACCGCCAACAAGTTCAAAGAGCTGGAGACGGGTCAGGTGCTGGAGGTTCTGGCCGACGACGAGGGGATAAAGGAGGACATGCCTGCCTGGTGCCAAGCTACGGGTAACGAGCTGTTGAGAATCGAAGAGGAAGCAGGACAATATAGGGTCTACGTCAGGAAATCCAATTAGAAAAGGAGAGAGCAATGGACCTCAAAGGAAGCAGGACCGAGAAGAACCTGGAGTTCGCCTTCGCCGGGGAGTCAAAGGCGCGCAACAAGTATACCTACTTTGCTGCTGTAGCTAAAGAGGAAGGTTTGGAGCAGATCGCCGCCATATTCCTGGAGACAGCGGAGAATGAGCGGGAGCACGCTAAGAAGGAGTTTGAATTTCTCAAGGGGATCGGGGATACCAAGGTAAACCTGAAAGATGCAGCGGCGGGCGAGCACTACGAGTGGACCGACATGTACCCTGGATTTGAGCGGGCGGCCCGTGAGGAAGGATTCACCGAGATCGCTGATTTCTTCAAAGAGGTCGCCGAGGTTGAGGAGCAGCACGAAAAGAGATACCTCGCCTTGCTCCAGAATGTACAGAAGGGGAAGGTCTTCAAAAAAGACAGGGTAGTGAGGTGGAAGTG
Source organism: Dehalococcoidia bacterium (assembly GCA_046759245.1). GTDB lineage: Bacteria > Chloroflexota > Dehalococcoidia > E44-bin15 > E44-bin15 > JBHIBU01. The sequence goes on from JBHIBU010000099.1 coordinate 1,308, forward strand.
CCGCAACTGCGGCTACGTCCACGAGGGGACGAAGGCCCCCAAGGAATGCCCAGCCTGCGGCTTCCCCCAAAGTTATTACGAGCTTCTGGCCGAGAATTATTAAAGGGCTTGGACTCAAAAGCTCACTGGGAGAGAGGGAGATAGATATCAAAGCCATGAAGTATAAGTGCAACCTTTGTTACTACGTTTATGACCCCGAGAAGGGCGATCCGGAGGGCGGCATCGCGCCGGGGACACCATTCGAGGAACTGCCGGAAGATTGGATCTGCCCGGTCTGTGGGGCAGATAAGGACGAGTTTGAAAAAGAGGATTGAAAATGGATGCAAGAGAAATAAAACATAGTGTTTACTCGGTAGGTGCCATAGACCGGCATAGAGGGTTATTTGACGCACTTATACCACTTCCTGATGGTACAAGTTATAACTCATATCTAATTAAGGGTAGCGAAAAGACTGCCCTTATCGATACGGTACATCCCTCTATGGAGGATGTGCTGATGAATCATCTGGATCGCCTTGGGGTTGAGCACATAAATTATGTTGTCGCCCATCATGCGGAGCAGGATCATTCCGGTACCCTCCCCCGAGTCCTGGAAAGATACCCGAAAGCAAAAGTCCTTGCCACCCCCAGATGTAAAGAAATGCTCATTGACCTGTTCATGATCCCAGAGGAGAGGTTCATAACAGTCAACGATAAAGAGACCGTCTCGCTGGGGGATAAGACCCTGGAGTTTATCTATTTCCCCTGGGTTCACTGGCCAGAGACCATGCTTACCTATTTGAGAGAAGACAAGATACTGTTCCCCTGTGATTTTTTCGGTTCCCACCTGGCAACAACCGACTTGTATGTAACTGATGAAGGGCAAGTCTACGAGGCAGCCAAGAGATACTATGCGGAAATCATGATGCCCTTCCGAACCAACATCGAGAAGAACTTGAACAAGATAAAGGACTACGCAATCGATATCATCGCTCCCAGCCACGGACCCATGTATCATAGACCGGAGTTCATCCTGGAAGCATATCATAGCTGGGTCTTCGACGAGCCCAAGAACATTGTGGTGTTACCCTATATCTCGATGTATGGCAGCACTCATCAGATGGTCGGATACCTAGTCGAAGCTTTGACTAAAAGGGGCGTGATGGTGAAACAATTCGATCTCACAGCGACCGACATCGGGGAACTGGCCATAGCATTGGTGGATGCAGCGACTATTGTTATCGGAACGCCTACCGTTCTAGCGAGCCCGCATCCGAATGTTGCCCATGCGGTCTTCCTGGCAAACGCCCTGAGGCCCAAACTGAGATTTGTCTCTATCATCGGATCCTATGGCTGGGGAGGCAGGACTGTGGAACTCCTCGCCGGGATGATCCCTAACCTTAAGGTGGAACTATTGGACCCTGTGCTCAGCAAGGGGTGCCCCAAAGAGGCAGACTGTAGGGCTCTGGACAAGCTAGCCGACACTATTGCCCAAAAGCATAAAGAGCATGGCTTTGCGTGATAATGTTTCATCAGAAGGAGGTCAAGTTGGGAGGAAGATTGCCAAAAAAGTGAAGGGTTACAGTGTCGGCGAATAAAGCAGGAGGATCGGAATCCAGTCAACAAGGAGACGGGGCCAATGACAACCATAACGCCCAGCTTGATCGAGTATACCAACATCAGGTGGAATCCAGACTGGTGCAAACGCTGTCTCATCTGTGTGGAGGCCTGTCCCAAGCAGGCGCTGGTTCTAAGGGATGATGCTATCATCGAGGTGGAAGGCTGTGACCGAACCGGCCTCTGCCAGAGGCTCTGTCCCGACCTGGCCATCGAGGTAATTGAGCCCAGGTCCTCGGAGGGGCAGCGATGAAGAGACTGGTTCAGGGCAATGAAGCTGTCTTCCTCGGTGCCCTCAAGGCGGGCGCCAACTTTTTCGCCGGCTATCCCATCAGTCCCTCCTCTGAGATTCTGGTCCTGGCTGCTGAACATGCCGCCCGGGATCCAGGCTTCAAGTTCATCCAGAGCGAGGACGAACTAGCTGCAGCCAATGCCATTATCGGCGCCTCCCTCGCCGGCGCCAAGTCCTTTACCGCCACCTCAGGGCCAGGCTTCAGCCTGATGCAGGAGGCGATCGGCTATGCTCACCAGGTCGAGGTACCGACGGTGTTTGTCAACGTGCAACGGGTCGGGCCGGCCACGGGGATGCCCACCATGCCGGCCCAGCAGGATATTGTGCAGACAAACTATGGCAGCAGCGGCGACTACTATCCCCTGGCCTTTTGTCCCAACTCCGTTGAGGAGTGCTATCGTTATGCTATTGCCGCTTTCAACGCCATGGAGGAATCTTTATCGCCCGTTATTCTGCTGAGCGATGCCTTCGTGGGCCATTTGAACGAGGTGGTCGATCTCGATGCCATTGAGGTGGAGGTTGTCCCGCGCAGCAGGCCACCTTTAGGGACAGGGAAGAGGTTTTTTACCGGCCTATCTCACGATGAGGAAGGCAATCCACGAACTGCTGATGCGGTGGTGTACAGGGAATGGCTCACCAAAGTCAAGACCCGACATGAAAAGGTGGCTGCCCGCTATAGTGACTTTGAGTTCAAGGGAACCCCTTCGAGCGATACGCTCCTCATTTCCTACGGCATCGTGTCAAGGGTGATCGCCCCGCTTGGTTCCGCGTTCGCGCTGTTTCGGCCAATACGCCTCTTCCCCATGCTGGGTCCTGAGCTTCAGCAACATGCTCAGGGCTACGAAAACATAGTAGTCATTGAAGCCAATGATGGTCAGTACGCCTGTTTGGTGGAGCGTGAACTCAAGAGGGACGTGATCCGGGTGCCGCTCCTCGGCGGGAGGATCAACCTCGACCTGGCCAAGAAAGGCTTGAGGCAAAAGCTCGACCGGGAGGTGCCATGATGTTCAAGGACCTTCTCAAACTGGACCGTTTCCCCACCACTTGGTGTCCTGGCTGTGGGCTGGGGCAGATAATGATCCAATTAGCAAGGGTTATGGATGAACTAGGACTTAATAATACCAACTGTACGGTTATTTCCGGGGTGGGCTGCACCGGCAGGCTTGCTGGCTATATGAATGTCGATGGTATATATACCCTGCATGGCCGCACCCTGCCTGTGGCCGAAGCGGTGAAGCTGGTGAACCCGAGCCTTAAGGTAATCGTTGTCTCTGGAGACGGCGATCTGGCCAGCATTGGTGGCAACCACCTGCTCCATGCCGCCAGACGCAACCCGAACCTGACTGTGCTCTGCAACAATAATCAGGTCTACGCCCTAACCGGAGGTCAAGCGGGGCCGACAACGCCACGTGACACCACAACGGTGAGTTCCCCCGCCGGCGCCCCTTATGACGCGGTAAATCTACAAAACCTGATGAAGGCCGGTGCCAAGTATTTCTACGCCAGAACGACCGTATACCATCAGGTCCACTTCCGCAACTGTATAAAGGAGGCCATTGGCTGGCCAGGGTTTGCCTTTGTGGATATCGCCTGCCAGTGCATTGAGAACAATGGGCGCAGGTTGGGATTCAACTCCGCATATGAAATGCTGCAGCACTTCCGGAGAACCTATAAAAGGGCCCCTGAGGGAGCCGAGACGCTGAGTCCTGGTGAGATTGGCATCGTCCGCCAGGGATAGAAAGGAGTCACAAGTGGGAAAGGTCATCATTTCGGGGGAGGGTGGCCAGGGGGTGAGGGTGATATCCCATAGCCTGGCAACATTGCTGGCCAACCTCGGTTACGAGGTAAGCCTGCTATATGATTATGACTCAGCGGTGAGAGGTGCCATGAGTGTGGCCCACCTGACCTTCGATAAAGAGCCTATCGCCAACCCGGTGATCCAGGAGGCTGACATTCTGCTCAAGCTCTCAGACAAGGCAGATGG
>JBHIBU010000100.1:0-5128 GCA_046759245.1 Dehalococcoidia bacterium
AGCGGGGCAAACCAATGGGCGGGGACAAAGGAGCCAAAGGGCATCTCAAATTCCCGCAAATTGGACATCATGGGCAGGGGGGGCAAAGTCTCCACTCGCGTGCCAACGGCGCCAGGCCGCATCCCTGAATAGCCATTCCAGCCGATGAGACAAACTACATTATGAGCAATTCCGGTGGCGATAGCCATGGCAGCAGTCTGCAGCGAGGCTACGGCGCTGGCCCCTCCGATATGCACCGTGGCGGTATACCTCAGGTCTGCCAAGCCAAAGTTGCTTATTAAGTGCTCTGCGCTGATGCCTATAAAGCCCGGTATTACACCGTCAATATCCTTGGTGGTTAGCCCTGAATCTTCTATGGCCCTCTTTGCGGCTTGAAGCAAAAGCGCCAGATTGCTCATCCCGGAATTCTTGGAATATTCCGTCTCGCCGATGCCTACTATGGCAGCTTTGTCTTTTAACTTGGTCATCTCACTGCGTCCTGGGTCTATGGTCAGTCTATCAGCTTAGGTTAAGTCAGTCAAGTGGAGGGCGGGTTGTGTATCGCCACAAATGTGTTAGAATACGAGAGGGCGACACAGATGCATGAGGCTTTGCTTTATGACAGACTTCCCGAATCCAGGGTGAAGTGCCACATTTGCCAGTGGCGCTGCGCTATCGGTCCGGGCAAGCTTGGCGTGTGCAGGATACGCCGCAACATCGATGGCATCCTCTACGCCTTGAACTATGCTGAGGTATCATCGATGGCAGTGGACCCCATTGAGAAGAAGCCCCTTTTCCACTTCTTCCCCGGAAGCCAGGTCTTGTCCCTGGGCACCTGGGGCTGCAATTTTCACTGCAAACACTGTCAGAACTGGCAGATATCGTGGAGCGACCTCTCATTTTTGGAGCGAGAATCAACGACCCTCTCCGCGGAGGCCTCCATCGAGCTGACAAAGCAGCAGCGCTGCCAGGGCATCGCCTGGACCTATAACGAGCCTGGCATCTGGTTGGAATACACCCTTGATGGGGCAAAGCTGGCCAAGGAGAACAACCTCTATACCGTCTACGTCACCAACGGCTACCTTACCCCGGAGGCTTTGGACACCATCGGACCCTACCTCGATGCCTACCGGGTGGATGTAAAGGGCTTCTCCGACACCTTCTACCGCGAGCTGGCTAAGGTCCCCCGATGGCGGGGCGTTCTTGAGGTAACTGAGAGGGCACAGCAGAAGTGGGGGATGCACATTGAGATAGTCACCAATATTATACCCACCATGAACGATGACGATGAGCATCTTGAGGGCATCGCTATCTGGATTCGCGATAAACTGGGTGAGCTCACCCCCTGGCATGTAACCCGCTTCCACCCTCAGCACCAAATGCTCCACCTAGCGCCCACCCCGCTAACCACTCTGGAGCGTGCCTGTGCCATCGGTCACGGGGTGGGGCTTCGCTTCGTTTATGTGGGGAATGTCCCCGGCCACGGCAATGAGAACACCATCTGTTACTCCTGTGGAAACCTGATTATAGGCAGGATAGGCTATCATATCGATATCGCCGGTCTCAAGGATTCCAGGTGCAAGTTTTGCGGCGCCGATCTTAACATCAGGGACTAGTTTGGAGGTGACAGATGGCAGGGATTGTTTTCGGATGCATTGTTCCCCATCCCCCGCTCCTGGTCCCCGACGTCGGTGGCGGGAGGGAGGGGGAGATCTCTCAAACAACAGAGGCCATGGAAAGGCTCACCGAGCAGCTTGCTCGCCATCGCCCGGAGACCGCTTTCATCATCAGCCCCCATGGCGCTTATTATCACAATGCTATGGGTGTCGCCACGGCGAAGTCCTCCCAGGGGAATATGCGTAGCTGGGGGGCGAGAGGCCCCGACTATTACTTCGACAACGACCTTGAGGCGGTCGCCGCCCTGGAGGAGGAGGCGAAGGCAGCCAACATCCCGCTGCGCTCCATCGGCGAGCGCTCATACGAGCTGGATCATGGCGTCCTCGTTCCCATTTATTTCCTGGTCAAAGGCATGGAAGGGGCTACCCTGGTGCCCCTGACCTTCTCCTGGCTCCCCCTGGAGGCACACTTCGCCTTCGGGCAGGCGATAAGGCGCGCTGCCGAAAAGATTGGGAGGCGGGTCGCCATTATCGCCAGCGGCGACCTCTCCCATCGTCTCATTCCGAGCGCCCCTGCGGGCTACCACCCCGATGGGCAAGTCTTCGATGAGAAGCTCACCGCCGCCATCGAGGCCTATGATGTCCAGGCGATCATGACCCTGGACGCGGAGCTTGTCGACCGTGCCGGTGAGTGCGGGCTGCGCTCCATCGTTATCCTATTGGGTGCCCTTGAGGGGCTGGCCGTAAAACCGGAGGTGCTCTCCTATGAGGGGCCCTTCGGCGTCGGCTATCTCGTTGCCTCCTTCGAGGTGGAAAATACGACGCACCCCCTGGCGCGCCTGGCCAAGGAGACGGTGGAGAGCTATGTCCGCGCGGGAAAGGTTCCCACCCCCAAGGAGCTCACCCCTGAGATGAGGGAGCGGGCCGGGGTTTTCGTCTCGCTGAAGGTGCGCGGCATGCTCAGGGGCTGCATCGGCACCTTCGAGCCGGTGAAGGCCAATGTCGCCGAGGAGATAATCACCAACGCCGTCAGCTCGGCCACCCGCGACCCCCGCTTCCCCCCGGTGACCCCCGCCGAGCTTTCCGAGCTCGATTATAGCGTCGATGTCCTCACCAAGCCCGAGCCTGTGGAGAGCAAAAGCGACCTCGACCCCAAGAGATACGGCGTCATCGTGGAGTGCGGCGGGAGAAGGGGGCTGCTTCTCCCCGACCTTGAAGGGGTGAACACCGTGGAGGACCAGATAGACATCTGCCGCTCCAAGGCGGGCATCCTGCCCCACGAGCCGGTGAAGCTCTACAGATTCGAGGTGAGACGGTATAAGTAATGCAGGAGGCTGAGCCTCATTGGACCCATTGACTGCTCTATATGTGGCAGCGGCACTAGTTACAATTGGCACGCCGCTCTATTTTCTAATTCGTAGAGCCAGGCGTCAGAGGGAGAAAGCCGATACCGCAACAGACGCCGTTAAACAAGCGGTCGAGGAAGCCACACGACCATTAAAGACGGAGTTGGAGCGGATCAGCGAGTACATCGATGGCTTGACGGGGGAACTTTTTGACAAAGCCTATGCCCTTTATAGAGAATATAAGTATCCTCAGGCTATCGAAGCTTTTCAAGCATGCTTTCACCCTGCTACCACAACCAGCGAGAGAACAGCCCTCCATATCCTTATCGGCAACTGCTTTTTGAGCCTGAGTGAGCTCGAGGAGGCAGAAGGGCACTACAGGGAAGCGGAGACAGCAGCAAGGCAGGCGAAGGATAATGAGGGGCTGGCAGCAGCGCTGGGCAACATCGGGATTATTTACCGGATCAAAGGGGAGCTGGATAAGGCACTCGAAATCTTCGAGCAGGTTCTTAAAACAGAAAGGAAGATAGGCCGTAGATGGGGAGAAGCCAATGCCCTGGGCAGCATCGGGCTCGTCTATCAGACTAAGGGGGAGCTGGATAAGGCCCTCGATTACTACCAGCAATCGCTCAAAATCAATAGAGAGATAGGGCGAAAAGAGGGAGAAGCGTCTGTCATGGGCAACATCGGGATCGTATATTCCATCAAGGGGGAGCTGGATAAGGCCCTCGATTACCACCAGCAATCGCTCAAAATCAATAGAGAGATAGGGCGAAAAGAGGGAGAAGCCTACCAACTGAATAACATCGGAGGCATTTATTGGGCTAAAGGTGAACCAGACAGGGCGCTGGAGTATGCACAGCAGGCGCTGAAGATATTTGAGGAGATAGGTGCTAAAATAGAGATAGTGGAGACGAAGGCAAACATTCAAATGGCAAAGGCGCGCAAGGAGCAAAAATGATGCCCCCAAACCCTAGCTACAAATGCAGCCAGTGCGGCCATGAGTTCGAGGGGGCGGATGAGGCCCAGCTTCGCTGTCCCAAATGCGGCAGCGATAAGCTCGAGGAAAATCGGTTCCTCTTCGGCACCGAAAGCGCCGAGGGGCTTACCGTTGACGACTACCGCGAGGCTTTGCTTGCCCCCTGCTGCGGCGATGCCCGAAACCTGAGTAATTGCCCCCTCTGGAGCGAGGCCAAGCCCAAAGAGGCGACAGAAAAATGACCCTTTTCCATCGCTATGGGGAGCAACAACTGGAGCGCGAGGCGCCACTGGCGGCGCGGATGCGACCGCAGAGCTTCGCCGAGTTCATGGGGCAGGAGCACCTCGTGGGCCAAGGGCGTGCGCTGAGAAAGACCATCGAGGCCGACCAGCTCAGCTCCATGATCTTCTGGGGGCCGCCGGGGAGCGGCAAAACAACCCTGGCTCGCATCATCGCCAACACCACCAAATCGCACTTCAGCCCCATAAGCGCGGTCAGCGCCGGCGTCGCCGACCTGCGCCGCATCATCGACGAGGCCCGGGAGCGCCGCGGCATGCATGCCCAGAGGACCATCCTCTTCATCGATGAGATCCACCGCTTCAACAAGGCACAGCAGGATGTGGTCCTGCCCTTTGTGGAGGATGGCACCATCACCCTCATCGGCGCCACCACCGAGAACCCCTCCTTTGAGGTCATCTCCCCCCTCCTCTCCCGCTGCCGCGTCTTCACCCTGAACACGCTCACCAATGACGAGGTTGGCATTATTGTGCAGCGAGCTATAGCGGACGAGGAGCGAGGCCTGGGCGGGCTGGGGGTGGAGCTGGAAAGCAACGCCCTGGAGCATCTTGTCCTTATGTCGAATGGCGATGCCCGCGTCGCCCTCAACGCCCTGGAGATGGCCACCTTCGCCACCGAGCCCGATGCCGAGGGCAGGCGAAGCATCCCCCTCTCCACCATCGAGGATGCCCTCCAGCATCGCGCTTTGCTCTACGATAAGGCGGGGGAGCAGCACTACGACACGATCTCGGCGCTCCACAAGTCGCTCAGGGGCTCGGACCCGGATGCCGCCCTGTACTGGCTGGGGCGCATGCTTGAGGCCGGGGAGCACCCGCTCTATGTGGCGAGGCGGCTGGTGAGGTTGGCCTCGGCGGATGTGGGCAGGGTCGACCGCCAGGGAGTGGTGGTGGCCGTGGCTGCGCAGCTGGGGG
>JBHIBU010000101.1:0-5124 GCA_046759245.1 Dehalococcoidia bacterium
CTATCCCAGCCCCAGGCGCTCGAAGACCTCGTTCACATGGCGCAGGAAGTATCCGTAGTCGAAAAGGCCCTCAAGCTCAGCCCTGGAAAGATGCTTGCTGACATCGGGGTCGCCACTGAGAAGATCGAGGAAGCTCACCCTTTCCTTCCACGCCTTCATCGAGTTGCGCTGCACGATTTCATAGGCCTCATCCCGGCTTAGCCCCTTTTCGATGAGGGCCAGGAGCACCCGCTGCGAGAAGATGAGCCCCCTGGTGACCTCCAGGTTCTGCCTCATGTGCTCCGGGTAGACCTGAAGCCCCTCCATGATGTAGGTGAACAGGGAGAGGACGTAATCGACCACCAGGCAGGAGTCGGGGAGGATGATGCGCTCCGTGGAGGAGTGGCTGATGTCGCGCTCATGCCACAGGGCGATGTTCTCCAGTGAGGTCAGGGCGTTTCCCCGAACCAGCCTCGCCAGGCCGCAGATGCGCTCGCAGAGCTCAGGATTGCGCTTGTGGGGCATCGCCGAGGAGCCTGTCTGCCCCGGCTCAAAGGGCTCCTCAACCTCAAGGATCTCCGTTCGCTGTAGCCCCCTGATCTCGGTGGCAAACTTCTCCAGAGAGCTGGCGATGATGGCCAGGGTGGTCATGAACTGGGCATGGCGGTCGCGCTGCACGATCTGGCTGGATATCGGCGCTGCCTCCAGCCCCAGCCTGGCGCAAGCCGCTTTTTCGACCTGAGGAGGAACGGAGGCATAGGTGCCCACAGCCCCCGATATCTTGCCCACGGCGATCGCCTTCCTCGCCTCGGCAAGCCTTTGGGCGTTCCTCTTCATTTCCTCAACCCAGAGGGCAAGCTTTAAGCCGAAGGTGGTGGGCTCGGCGTGAACGCCATGGGTGCGCCCCATCATTATGGTTTGCCTGTGCTCTATCGCCTTCCGCTCCAACACCTCGATAAGCTGGGCGATGTCCTGAGCAAGGAGGTCGGCGGCCTCAACAAGCTGCAGGCTGAGGGCGGTGTCCATAACGTCGGAGGAGGTGAGGCCAAGATGAATGAAGCGGCTCTCATCGCCCAGGCTCTCCGCCACCGACCTGAGGAAGGCGGTCATATCGTGGTGGGTCACCTTCAGTATCTCATCGATACGACCCAGGTCATAGCGTGCCTCTCGGATACCGGGGAGCGCCTCCTTGGGGATTGCCCCCAGCTCAGCCCAGGCCTCGCAGACGGAGATCTCCACCTGAAGCCATTTATCGAATTTGCTCTCATCGGCCCAGACCTTCTTCATCTGTGGCCTCGAATATCTCTCGATCATCTTTTCATCCTCTTTACCAACTTTGGGCTGCTCTCAATGCTAGGCTTTCTGGCTCTCGGTAGCTTCTTCGTCCTTGGCTACATTTCTAGCTTCCCGATAGCTCTCGCCGGTATTCTTCGTAAGCCCTTCTTATTCCTTCATGCTTCAGTCCCAAAATCTCGGCGGCGAGCAGGGCGGCGTTCTTGGCTCCGCCGATGGCGACACAGGCAACTGGAACGCCAGCAGGCATCTGAACCACTGAGAGGAGGGCATCGAGACCCTTAAGCTCGCCCCGCTCCAGGGGAACGCCAATCACCGGGATCGTGGTCCAGCTTGCAATAACGCCTGCCAGATGGGCTGCCCCCCCAGCGCCAGCGATGATCACCTCAAGCCCCTTTTTTCGAGCATTTTGTCCGTATCGTCTAGCCTTCTCCGGCGTTCGATGGGCCGATATGATGGAGACCTCGTATTCGATGCCCAGCTCATCAAGCATATCCAGCGCCGGCTGCATCAATCGCTCATCCGATTTGCTTCCCATGACCACGCCAACGAGTGACATCGCTTAGCTCCCTACCTCCCTCGCCGCAATGTCCTTGCGATAATGGCAGCCCTGGAAGTGGATGCGAGGGAGATTGAGATAGACCTTCTCCCTGGCCTCGGCCATGGTTTTGCCGGTGGCGGCAACGGTGAGCACCCTTCCCCCGTCGGTGTAAATCTGGCCCTGCTTCGCCTTGGTCCCGGCATGGAAAACGAGGACATCGCCGTCAACTTTATCCAGGCCCTGGATGGGGAAGCCTGTTTGGTAGCTGCCGGGGTAGCCCCCTGAGGCGATGACCACGCCAACGCAGGCCTCATCGCTCCACTCCACCTCTATCTGATCCAGGGTGCCATCGATCACCGCCAGCATGATGTCCACCAGGTCGCTCGTAAGCCGAGGGATCATGACCTGATTCTCAGGATCGCCGAAACGGGCGTTAAACTCCAGTGCCTTGGGCCCATCCTCGGTTACTATGAGCCCGGCGTAGAGAACCCCTTTATAGGGCTTCCCCTCTTTGGCCATCGCCCGCACCGTAGGTTCAAGGATGGTATCCCTCGCCCGATTGGTGAGCTCATCATCAAAGAAGCCCGGCGGGCTATAACTGCCCATGCCGCCGGTGTTGGGTCCCTGGTCGCCATCGAAGACCCTTTTGTAGTCGCAGGCGGGCACCATGGGGACCACAGTCTTGCCATCGGTGAAGGCGAGCAGGCTTACCTCCTTCCCTGTCAAACACTCCTCGATCACCACCTGGTCGCCAGCGCTGCCGAAGACACGCTCCTCCATGATCTCGGAGAGGGCCTTTAGCGCCTCTTCGATGGACTCAGCCACTATGCTCCCCTTGCCCGCCGCCAGCCCGTCTGCCTTGACCACGATAGGCGGCTTTTGGAAGCGGATATAATCCTTTGCATCGCCTGAAGAGGAAAAGCTTCGGCTTTGGGCGCAGGGGATGTCATATCTCTGCATCAGCTCCTTGGCGAAGACCTTGCTCGACTCTATCCTGGTTGCTTCTTTACTGGGACCGAAGGTGGGGATGCCCTGATTCTGGAAAAGATCGACGATGCCGGCGGCAAGGGGGGCTTCAGGCCCGATAACGGCTAGATCAACGCCATTATCCTTTGCTGCCTGGGCCAGAGCCTCTATATCGCTGGCTCCAATGTCTATGTTTTTGGCGATAAGCCCGGTTCCCGCATTCCCCGGGGCGACGTAGATCTCTCCGACCTTGGGGCTCTGGCTGAGCTTCCACACCAGGCTGTGCTCTCGGGCCCCACCACCGATGATCAGCACCTTCAACGCTTTGTCCTCATCGTTAAGCTACAAGGGGTAAAAAGTTACAGTCCCTCTTTTTTGAACATTTCAGCCTGGAGAGGATCCAGCCTCTGAATCAGCTTGGTGAGCTCAGCAACGTGCTCCTTCTCATCGTCGCGAATGTGCTCCAGGACATCTCTCGCCTCCTCATCGCCTATGGTGTCAATATGCTCCTGATACTGATTGATCGCCTGCAACTCCGCGATCAGGTCCTCGCGCAGCATCTCCAGGTCGATCTCAACGGCTTCTTCGATTTCATAATCGGAATCGTAGGTCACCAGTTCCTCCTTTTCCTTATTCCCACTCTATGGTTGAAGGGGGCTTTGAGGAGATGTCGTAGACCACCCTGTTCACCCCGGGAACCTCGTTTACGATGCGATTTGATATGCGGGCCAAAAGGTCATAGGGGAGGCGGGCCCAATCGGCGGTCATCGCATCCTCTGAGGTTACGGCGCGCACTGCCACGAGCTGACCGTAGGTTCGAAAATCCCCCATCACCCCCACGCTCCTGGTGTCGGTGAGCACAGCGAAGCTCTGCCAAAGTTGACCATATAGCTTCGCCTTCTTGATCTCGTTCATCACGATCCAGTCGGCAGCCCGCAGTATCTCCAAGCGCTCCTTGGTCACCTCACCGATGATGCGGATGGCAAGCCCAGGTCCGGGGAAGGGCTGCCGCCATATCATCTCCTCGGGAAGGCCTAAAGCGAGCCCCACCTCTCTCACCTCATCCTTGAACAGATAGCGCAGGGGCTCGATGAGGCAAAAGGTCATCTTTGTGGGCAGACCACCTACATTGTGATGGGTCTTTATCCTCGCCGATGCCTTGCTCTCCGGGGTGGTGCTCTCGATAATATCGGGGTAAAGGGTTCCCTGAGCCAGAAAATCCACCTGCCCCAGCTCAGCCGCCTCCTCCTCGAATACCTGAATGAACTCCTCCCCCACCACACGGCGCTTCAGCTCAGGGTCGACCACCCCCTCCAGCCGCCTCAGAAACCTCTCGCTGGCATCGACATAGATGATATTCATCTTTAGGTTTCGCTGGAAGGTATTGAGGGCTCGCTCCGCCTCCTCGCGGCGCAAAAGACCGTTATTGACAAAGATGCAGGTTAGCTGATTGCCTACAGTGCGATGAACCAGTGCCGCCGTTACCGCAGAATCGACGCCCCCTGAGAGGGCACAGATAACCCTGCCTTTTCCCACTTGCTTCCGTATCCTCTCCACGCTCTCGGCAATAAAGTTACCCGGGGTCCAGTTGCCGCTGCAGCCACAGATAAGGTAAAGGAAGTTTTTCAGGATCTCCTTTCCTTGAGGGGTATGGGCTACTTCAGGGTGAAACTGTAGTCCAATAATCCCATACTCATTGCCCATGACGGCGATGGGGGAGTTTTCCGTATAGCCGAGGGTGGTGAAGCCCGGGGGCATCTCTATGATCTGGTCTCCGTGACTCATCCAAACAGGCATGGTAGGGGGCAAATCAGCGAAGATGGGCGATTCCACATCCCCCTGATGGAGGATGGCATGACCATACTCACGCCTCGTTCCCAGGGCAACCCTTCCTCCGAGCTGGTGGGCGAGCACCTGCATGCCATAGCAAATGCCTAATATGGGGAGCTGGCTTTCATAGACATAGGCGGGAGCCAGAGGTGCCCCAGGTTCGTAGACGCTGGCTGGCCCTCCAGAGAAGATGAATCCTCTGGGCTTGAGAGAGGCAACCCTTTGCCACGGGGCATCGTAGGGCAATATCTCGCAATAGACCTGGCATTCCCGCACCCTCCTCGCGATAAGCCTGCTGTATTGGGAGCCGAAGTCGATGACGATCACCGTCTCGCGATCTACCTCGGGCGCCTTCTCGGGGACAGGCTTCTCGCCACCCAACTGTTTAGCGATCTCGAGATAGGTGGAGACCTCCAGGTCGTCGCTGGTGGTAACTCTAAAGCTATCCTCTTTCCTCTCCATGGCCCAATCCTCGACCAAAGCTTATCACTGTGGTATACTGGCGTCAAGATGGA
>JBHIBU010000102.1:0-5124 GCA_046759245.1 Dehalococcoidia bacterium
ACCCTGGTGGGAAAGAGCTGGGACCTCCATGTGACCCAGGTACTGGAGACCAGCCTTGAGGAAAACCTGCGCATGATCGCCGACTCCATAGGCTATCTGAAATCGAAGGGGAGGATGGCCTTCTTCGATGCCGAGCACTTCTTCGATGGCTATAAGGAAAATGCTGAATATGCCCTTGCGACCCTGAAAGTCGCCGCCGAGGCGGGGGCTGAGTGCGTTGTCCTCTGCGATACCAACGGAGGAGCAATGCCAAGCGAGGTAGCCGCCGCCTGCAAGGCTGCCCGAAAGGCGACTGGTGCCCCCTTGGGCATTCATGCCCATAACGACGCCGAGCTTGCCGTAGCCAACACCCTGGCTGCCGTCCAGGCTGGCGCCACCCATGTTCAGGGCACCATTAACGGCTATGGGGAGCGCTGCGGCAATGCTAACCTTTGCTCCATTATCCCCGCCCTGAAGCTCAAAATGGGCATCGATTGCATCACCGAAGAGGGGCTGGCCAAATTGACCGAGGTTGCCCATTATGTAAGCGAGATCGCTAACCTAACCCTCGATACCCACCTTCCCTATGTGGGAGCCAGCGCCTTCACCCACAAGGCTGGCCTCCATGTGGCTGCAATGATGAAGTGGGGGGAAAGCTACCATCATATCGATCCCGAGCTGGTGGGCAACCAATGGCGAACACTGGTATCCGAGCTCTCGGGCAAAGGGAGCATCCTACATAAAGCCAGGGAACGGGGATTAGAACTCTCCTCCCAGGGTGAACAGGCAGGCGCCATACTGGAAAAGATCAAATCTATGGAGAGCAGCGGCTTCCAGTATGATGGCGCCGAGGCCTCCTTCGAGCTCCTTATCCGGCGCGCTCAGCCATACTATAAACCTCCCTTCGAACTGGTCGATTTCATGGTTGTGGTGGAGAAAAGGCGCCGGCCGTCCACTATGGAGGGTGGGGAGGAACTCCTATCGGAGGCCACGGTGAAGGTGAAAGTGGGCGCTGATGTGCTCCATACCGCAGCAGAGGGCAATGGTCCGGTCAATGCCCTGGACGCAGCACTGCGAAAAGCACTTCTCGTTTTCTATCCCAGCCTGAAAGCGGTGAGGCTGGTTGACTATAAGGTTCGCGCCATAGACGAAACCGAGGGCACAGGCTCTCGGGTGCGCGTGCTCATCGAATCAAGCGATGGGGAGCACGAGTGGAGGACGGTGGGAAGTTCCACCAATATCATCGAGGCAAGCTGGCTGGCACTGGCCGATAGCCTTGAGTACTGGCTGCTCAAGAAGGCGGGAGAGGGAGGCGTACTTTAGTACTGGTGGCTGTGGAAGTGGGCTGAGGACAGTTTACCTTCTGCTTTCGGGCTTATTTTCGCCAATATCGCCCCATGTTCGTACGAAAATCTCCTCCTAACTCTTTCTTTGTCAAAATACGCCTCAGAGGCTATGTTTGACGGAAGTTTTCCCAGGGCTTAGATTTTAACTGAAAGGTCTATGAAAAGGATAAGTTTAGCTCTCCAGAATTGGCAGGCTAATCTAGCCGAGGGTCTCGAGGGCAGTATCATCCCGCGAGGGGTCGCTTTCCTGCTGGGGCTGCTGATAGTGTTAAGGATAGCCCGGTTGGTGAACCCATCCTATGCTATCGCCCCTGTAGCGGGGGTGCTTTCCGCGGCCATAGCTCTGCAAATCCTTTGCTACTTCTTTCTGCGCCGAGACCGCTTCCTTGTCCCCCTCAGCTGGCTCCTCCTGGTCAGCGACGTTCTGGTGGTGGCACTGGTAGTTTATTTCACCGGGGGTGTTGAGAGCATCTTCTTCTGGGCTTACCTGTTAATAATACTGTGGTGGGGATATAAGGCCGGTTTGACCGGGGCAGCGATCGCAGGGGCGATCTCCCTGGCCTCTTTTTGGCTTTTCACAGGGCTCGAACTTTATGGTGCCCTCCCCCACTATCAGCTTCTCCCCTTGGCGGGAAGTTTCTACCAGAACCGACCCCTGGTGGGTGCTATTATCGCCGTCTATTCTTTGACCATCCCTCTAGTGGTCTATGTGGGCGCCTATCTTTCCTCGATTCGCCTGAGACGGAGTTCAAGGTCAGCCTATCTCAAAGGTGTGCAAGCCTTTGTGGACGCCGTGGAGGCCAAGGACCCCCATACCAAGGGGCACTCGGAAAGGGTTGCCCACTACGCTGGCCTTATCGCCCAGGATCTGGGACTCAAAAAGGATGAAGTCGAGCTAGTAAAGGATGCTGGGCTTGTTCACGATGTGGGCAAGATCTTCCTCCCCGAAGAGGTTCTGACCCAAAAGGGGGTGCTGGAGCCAGCACAGCAGGCGGCGATGATGAGCCACCCCCTGTTTAGCTACGAGGTGCTGGCAAAATCTGATGCCCCCCAAGACCTGCTCCTTGCCGTGAGGCACCACCAGGAGTGGTATGGAGGAGGAGGCTATCCCGACGGGGTCTCCTGGCAGAAAATCCCCCTCTCCGCTCGCATCCTTGCCGTTGCTGACGCCTTTGAGGCGATCACCGCTGGTCGCCACTACCGTCTGCGGCGCTCCATCGAAGAGGCAGCAAAGGAGCTTGTCAAGGGAAAGGGGACCCAGTTTGACCCAAAGGTTGTCGATGCCTTCCTCCAGCGACTGGAGAGGGAAGAGGTGCCCACGCGGTTGTCCGAAGAGGTGCCAGCCCCTGCCCAGAGGGAGGAGCTAGGAGTCCCCCTTGCCCGCCAACAATTGCCCTGGACCCAGGGCATGCTTACGGTAACCCAATACAAAGCGGCCACTATCCTGTTTCGGCTGGGTCAAGAGGTGCGCTCCATCCTTGACCTTAAGACCATCCTGACAAAGATTTTATCCCTGCTTAAAGAGAATCAGAGCTACGAAAATTGTGCCCTTTTCACCAAAGAGGAGAGTGGTGACCTGGTGATGCAAGCAGCCATCGGCTATCGGGTCCATCAAGGGGCCACTAGGGTGGCCAAGGGGGAAGGGGTTATCGGCTGGGTTGCAGAGCATGACGTGGTTCGGCTGATCCCTGACGTAACCGTTAACCAGATCAATTTGGAAAACAGCTTTCTGAAGTCAGGAACAATGCTCGTTGCCCCCCTTTCAACGGAAGGGCAGGTGGTGGCGGTCTTTGTTGCCGAGAGTGAGATGGCCAACGCTTTTACCATCGAGGATGTCCACCTAGTGGAGGCCATCGCACCCTACATTGCAGCGATAATCGAGGTAGCCTTACTTCATGAACAGGTAAAGACTGCCGCCTCCTATGACAGCCTTACCGGCATTTACAACCATCGCTACTTCTATGAGCGCCTAGGGCAGGAGATAGCACACGCCCGTCGTCATGGGCACCCCCTTTCCATCGCCATCATCGATATCGATGGATTGAAAAGGATAAACGATCGCTATGGCCACCTCGCCGGAGACGAGGCACTGAAGAGAATGGGGCACATCCTCAAAGAAAAGATGAGGGCTTCCGACGTGGTCGCCAGATATGGAGGGGACGAGTTCGCCATTATCATGCCTGAAACGGAGAAGGAGGACGCCGAAGGGGTGATAACGAGGCTCATGCTTTTTCTCGATATAGAAACAGTTCAATATAACACCGAAACATTCTCTATGCCCACCCGCTCCTATGGATTGGGCACCTTCCCCTGGGACGGCAATAACCCCACTGAGCTTTTTGCTGTTGCCGACAGCCATCTCTATAAAGCAAAGGGGAGGGGCGCTAACGCCCCAGAGGAGATCATCTAGGTTTTCCCAAGGGGATTATATATAGGGGTGTGACCTCCTTCTCCAGCTCCATCACTCTGCTCACCTCTTCATCATAGAAAGCGCCCACCATCACCACCGCCAAACCCAGCGCCGCCGCCTGGAGATGAATGTTCTCTCCCACATGGCCGACCTCCATGTGAACATATCTCTCCGCCCTTCTTCCATATTGCCAGGAGGTCCTCTCATAGAGGGCACAGATCACAATATCTACAGGTGCCTGAGCAATAAATTCCTCATCTAGAGCGGCAATGGAGAGTTGCCCCCTGAGATCGCCCCCTTTATGCAGGTGCAGGGAGTGGTGTTCCACATTGTAGTGATAGATTCCCTCCTCAAGCCCCTCCACACCACCCTTGCCCACGAAAACATAGACCTCCAGGGGATATGTGGCACCGGCACTAGGTGCTGCCCTTAGTCCGTGAGCGCTGGTGATCCCCTGGGCGGCCCACAATACCTGAGCCAATTGGGAAAGGGACAAAGATTCCCTCTTATACCTTCTCTTCGACCTTCTTCTGGCGATGGCCTCCTCCAAAGACATCTCTCCCCGCTCTCTCTGGGGAGGCAGCCTCAATTCTGGCCCCTTATCAAATTCGCCCTCTTCTCTGTGGCGCCACATGAAAGCCTTTACCTCTTCTTCATTTGAGCAGTTGAGCGCTGGCCTCTGCGCTGACGATGCGGTAGACCTCCTGGAGGGGGAGATTATGCTCCTGGGCGAGACGACGGCAATCCTCGAACTCGGGGGAGAGGGCGATCCTCGCCCCCTGAAGAAGTTTCACCTTCACCATAACCTTGCCCAGGCTGGAATCAAAAAGAACCATCTCCCGCTCCGCTTCGTGGCGCTCGACCCTGTTTACCCGAAGGCCCAAGGTGGAGGTCTCCCGGAGTATGGCCTCCACAATCCTCCCCTCCGCCTCGCTGGGGGCGATAACGCTGAGCATCACCGCGGGGCGATTCTTCTTCATCTGGATCGGGGTGAACCAGACATCCAAGGCGCCCTGCTCCAAGAGGCGCTCCAGAACATGGCCATGAAGCTCCGGGCTCATGTCATCGATGTTGGTCTCCAGAAGAAGGAGGGGGTGCTCCTCCGCCATCTTCTCCCCGATCCAAAGTGGCAAAACGTTGGGGATGGTGGGCATATCTCGAGCGCCTACGCCGTAGCCGATGCGCCCCAGAGAGAAGATAGGGCTCTCAAAGGAGGCCAGGGTGGTAACGATGGCCGCCCCAGTGGGGGTGACCAGCTCCATCCCAAGAGAGGGGGTCGCTCTAATCGGGGCCTTGGCCATGGCGATGAGCTCCAGGGCAGCCGGCGCAGGAACGGGGATGATGCCCTGTTCTGTTTGCACTGTTCCGCTGCCACTGGGCAAAGGGGAG
>JBHIBU010000103.1:0-5116 GCA_046759245.1 Dehalococcoidia bacterium
CCGGAGATGGAATTCTTCATCTTCGATGATATAAGGTTCGATCAGAATCAGCGCTGTGGCTTTTACTACATCGACTCTGTTGAAGCTGCCTGGAATACGGGAAAGGAGGAAAACCCTAATCTGGGATACAAGCCCCGTTATAAGGAGGGGTATTTCCCGGCACCACCTCACGACTCTCTCCAGGACATAAGGTCGGAGATCGTGTTGACCATGATTAGGTGTGGCATTCCAGTAGAGGTACACCATCATGAAGTAGCTACTGCCGGTCAAGGAGAGATCGATATGAAGTTCGATAGCTTGACTCGAATGGCTGACAAGATGATGTGGTATAAGTATATCTCTAAGAATATTGCCCGCAAACACAATAAAGTAGCTACATTTATGCCCAAGCCCATTTTCGATGATAATGGCTCAGGTATGCATGTCCACCAGAGCTTATTTAAGGGTAGAAAAAATATTTTCTTTGACCCTAAGGGCTATGCCCTGATCAGCCAGACTGCTAAGCATTATATTGGCGGCCTACTCAAACACTCAGCATCGTTGTGCGCCTTGGTAGCTCCCACCACCAATTCTTATCGCCGGCTTGTTCCGGGATTTGAAGCTCCAGTCAATCTACTCTACTCTGCCCGTAATCGCAGTGCCTGTGTCCGTATTCCAGTTTACACCGATAATCCCAGAACAAAGAGAATCGAATACAGGCCTCCTGACAATTCCTGCAACGGATATCTAGCCCTAGCAGGTATGCTGATGGCGGGACTGGATGGGATTGAGAATCAAATCGACCCTGGAGAACCTTTGGACAAGGATTCCTATCATCTAACTCCCGAAGAGACGGCTAGAATACAAACAGTGCCATCATCGCTAGAAGAGGCTCTGGATGCCCTGGAGAAAGATCATGATTACCTTCTTAAGGGTGATGTATTTACCCCAGATGTGATTGAGGTATGGCTTGACTACAAGAGAAGCAAGGAGATCGATGCCTTAAGGCTCAGGCCTCATCCCTACGAGTTCCATCTCTACTTTGATATTTAAACACAATGGAAAGCAACGGTCCTGTTGACTTCGGCTCCGATTTGTGGTTTGATAACAGCCAGCCACTCCAGGGATCAGGAGGATTGATGGTTGTTGAACATCGGGCTGAGGCCAAGGAATATGTTCTCAAGTTAGCTAAAGAACAGGATGTCAAGTTCATCCGGCTGTGGTTCACCGACATCCTGGGCTTCCTCAAGAGCTTTGCTATCACCGTAGAGGAGCTGGAGGAGGCTGTGGAGGAGGGGATGGGTTTCGATGGCTCCTCCATCCAGGGGTTTGCCCGCATCGATGAGAGCGATATGGTGGCTCTGCCCGACCCCGATACCTTTCAACTGCTGCCCTGGAGACCCAAAGAGCATGCCGTGGCCAGAATGTTCTGCGACATATTGCTCCCCGGCGGTGAGTCCTTTCCAGGCGATCCTAGATATGTGCTGAAAAGAAATCTGGCGAGGGCGGCTGCCCTGGGCTACACCTTCTATGTTGGGCCGGAGCTGGAGTACTTCTACTTCCGGGATTCGGAGGGGACCCAGCCTCTGGATCAAGGGGGATACTTCGATCTGACCCCCTTAGATGCGGCTACCGATCTGAGGAGGGAAACGGTTCTCGCCCTGGAGGAGATGGGCATAGGGGTCGAGTATTCTCACCATGAGGTTGCCACCAGCCAGCACGAGATCGACATGAGATACACCGATGCACTGACCATGGCCGATAATATCATGACCTACCGCCTGGTGGTTAAGCAGGTAGCCCTCAAACATGGTGTCTACGCCACCTTCATGCCCAAGCCCGTCTCCGGTATCAATGGCAGCGGCATGCACGTGCACCAGTCGCTATTCAAGGGGGAGCGTAATGCCTTCTTTGACAGGGACGCTGAGTACTACCTATCTAAGGTGGGCAAGTGCTATATCGCCGGGCTACTGAGGCATGCTCCTGAAATCACCTCTATCACCAGCCAGTGGGTTAATTCCTATAAGCGGCTAATCCCCGGCTACGAGGCACCAGTATACCTTTCCTGGGCGCGGAGAAATCGTGCTGACCTAATACGAGTTCCAGAGTATAAGCCAGGCAAGGAAAGCGCCACCAGGATAGAATTCAGGTCTCCCGACCCAGCCTGCAACCCCTATCTTGCCTTCAGTGTGATGCTGGCCGCCGGGCTGGAAGGGATTGAGAAGGGATACGAGGTGCCTGAGCCAATAGAGGAAAACGTTTATGAGATGACCGAGGAGGAGAGGCAGACAAGGGGGATAGGGACGCTGCCTGCCAGCCTTTGGGAAGCTATCCAACTGACGGAGAGAAGCGAGTTGGTGCGCAGAGCCCTTGGTGATCATGTCTTCCATGCTTTTATCAAGAACAAGAAGATAGAGTGGGACCAGTACCGCACCCAGGTGACCGACTACGAGCTTAAGAGATACCTACCGATATTGTGAGTCCCGTGTAGTTCGCCACGACCGGAGGGGTTAGCATGCGCCGACTGCGGATTGGCATGGCTCAGATCAACGCTACCGTCGGCGACTTCAAAGGCAACACGCAGAAGATTCTGGAAGCCATCGTCCAAGCCAGGTTATTGGATGTCAACCTCATCGCCTTTCCTGAACTTGCCATCTGCGGTTACCCACCGGAGGATCTCTTATTTAAGCCACAGTTCATCGAGGAGAACCTGAAGTCTCTTGACAAGGTCATTGAAGGCTCCTCAGGGCTTACCATCGTGGTGGGTTTCGTCGATGCCAAAGGCGACATCTATAACGCCGCCGCGGTGATCCACGATGGAAAGCTTGCTGGCGTCTATCACAAGATATACCTGCCCAACTATGGGGTCTTTGATGAGAATCGCTACTTCCAGGCGGGCAGGGAGTGTCCCATCTATATCGTAGATGGGGTTGGCGTCGGCGTTAACATCTGCGAGGACATCTGGTATGCCACGGGGCCGACAACGCTTCAGGTACACGCCGGGGCCGAGGTGATAGTAAATATAAATGCCTCGCCCTATCATGCGGGAAGGCTGGGATTCAGGGAGAAGATGTTGGCCACCAGGGCATCCGATGAGTCTGTAGTCATCTCCTACATTAACATGGTGGGTGGCCAGGATGAGCTCATCTTCGATGGTGGCAGCATGATTTTGAATGAAAGGGGGGAGCTCATAGCTCTGGGTAAGCAGTTTGAGGAGGACCTGGTGGTGGCCGACCTCGATATCGAGGCGGTATTCCGCTCCCGCCTTCACGATCCGCGGCGACGGAAGGAGAGGCTAGCCTTCGAAGAAGATGACCAAGCCCCGAAGGTGTTTGTCTCCCCAGCAAGTTCCGCTGCGATCAGAGCGCCACTTACCCATCGAGATATCAAGACCTATGAGCCGGTGGCAGAGATCTATGCCGCCCTGGTTCTGGGCACCGGTGACTATGTGCATAAGAATGGCTTCGAGAAGGTGATAATCGGGCTCTCAGGTGGCATCGATTCCAGCCTGGTGGCGGCCATCACTGTAGATGCCCTGGGGGCCGAAAACGTCATCGGGGTATCGATGCCCTCCCCTTTTTCCTCTGCGGAAAGCAGAACAGATGCCCAGCTCCTGGCGGATAACCTTGGCATCGAGCTCAAGGTCATCCCCATCGAGGAGACCTTTCAAAGCTATCTCAACATGTTGGCACAACCCTTTCAAGGTACCCCACCGGGTGTAGCTGAGGAAAACATTCAGGCTCGTATCAGGGGCAACATCCTCATGGCGTTGTCAAACAAGTTCGGCTGGCTTGTTCTGACCACAGGCAACAAGAGCGAAATGGCCACGGGCTACACCACGTTATATGGGGACATGGCGGGCGGCTTTGCGGTGATAAAGGATGTGCCCAAGACCCTGGTCTACAAGCTCGCCAGGTACCGAAACACACTACCCCCTCGCGAGCTCATACCCCCTACCATCATCGATAAGGCACCCACGGCTGAGCTAAGGCCAGAACAAAAGGATACTGACACCCTGCCTCCCTATGACCTCCTCGATCCTATCTTAACCGCTTACGTCGAAGAGGACAAAAGCATCGAGCAGATTATTGCTATGGGAATCGATGAAGAAGTGGTTAAGCGAGCCGCCCGGTTGGTAGACACAAGCGAGTATAAGCGACGCCAGGCGCCACCGGGGATAAAGATAACCCCCAGAGCCTTTGGTCGGGACAGAAGACTGCCTATCACCAATCGGTTCAGGGGGTGGTAGGTCACAGGCCATATTCAGTTCTTGGTGCCAAGGTGGTATAATGGCATCGATTCATCATAAAGGTATAAAAGAGGTTCGCGTGGTACAAGGTGCCAGCTCCGATGGGGAAAGGAGGATCATATCCATTCTCAAGGTCTTGAGCGAGTCCTCCGAGCCGCTGGGTTCGATCACCATCGCCGGGGAACTTGAGCGCCACGGGATTTTCTTGAGCGAGAGGGCAATTAGGTATCATCTGAAGATAACAGACGAGCGAGGCTATACCCGGCCCCTGGGCCGTGACGGCAGAATGCTCACCCCGCAAGGGCTTGAGGAACTTAGAATGGCGCTGGCACCGGATCAAGTTGGCTTCATACTGGAGAGGCTTGAGCTTCTGGCCTTTAGCACCACATTTGACCCCAAGAAACGAAGCGGCCGGGTGCCCATAAACACTTCGCTCATCGATAGGGACAGGTTCCCCAAGGCCCTCACCGCTATGAGAGATGCCTTCAAGGCCGGAATATGCGTGAGTGAGCTTGTGGCCACGGCGTCCGAAGGTGAAAAGCTTGGGGGTGTGGTTATCCCCAGCGGGAAAATAGGCTTGGCCACGGTTTGTAGCGTGGTGGTGAACGGGGTGTTGCTGAAGCGGGGCGTCCCCATAGAATCCAGATTTGGTGGGGTGCTCGAGATCAGGGATTGGAAGCCCAAGCGTTTCGTAGCTATAATCAACTACGGAGGCACATCCCTTGATCCCTCGGAGCAATACATCCGCGCCAAGATGACAAGCGTAGGCGATGCCGCCCGGACTGGCAATGGCAAGATACTGGCCAATTTCCGTGAAATACCAGCCCCATCGAGGTCAATCGTCGAGGAGGTTATTGCAGCCCTCAAGGAGGCTGGCATCGGTGGAGT
>JBHIBU010000104.1:0-5078 GCA_046759245.1 Dehalococcoidia bacterium
AGTCAAAGCTAGGGGGTGGCGATAAGCGCATCGAGGCGCAGCATGAGAAGGGCAAGCTTACCGCCCGAGAGCGCATCGCCCTCCTCGTCGATGAGGGCAGCTTCGAGGAGCTTGATGCCTTCGTCACCCACCGGGAGACAGATTTTGAGCTTGCCGATAGGAAATTCTTAGGAGACGCCGTGGTCACAGGATATGGCAAGATCGATGGCAGGCCTGTCTACCTCTTCGCTCAGGACTTCACCGTCCTCGGTGGCTCGCTATCAAGGGTTTGTGCCAACAAGATATGCAAAGCACTGGATCTGGCGGCGAAGAACGGGACACCGTTAATCGCCATAAACGACTCTGGCGGGGCCAGGATCCAGGAGGGGGTGCTGAGCCTCGCCGGATATGGCGATATCTTCCTGCGTAATACACTCTACTCAGGTGTGATTCCTCAGATCTCAGTAATTATGGGTCCCAGCGCTGGAGGCGCGGTCTACTCCCCGGGCATCACCGACTTCGTCTTTATGGTAAAAGGAACGGGGCAGATGTATATCACCGGTCCCGATGTGATCAAGGCGGTAACCGGCGAGGATGTGACCCATGAACAGCTAGGCGGGGCGATGAGCCATGCCACCAGCAGTGGCGTTTGCCACTTCGTCGCCGAGAACGATGAGGATTGCCTGGAAAAGGTGCGCCGCCTGGTCAGCTACCTGCCCCTGAACAATATGGAGGAGCCCCCTTGGGCAGAGGTCAGCGATGATCCCAACAGGATGGATGAGGAGCTTCTCTATATCGTTCCCGACGACTCCACCAAAGCCTACAACATGAAGGAGATCATCTGGAGGGTAATGGATAACGGCGAATTCTTTGAGGTACATGAGAACTACGCCGCCAACATCATCGTGGGCTTCGCCAGGCTCAATGGGCGCTCGGTGGGCATCGTTGCCCAGCAGCCCTCGGTATCGGCAGGGGTTATCGATATTGACGCATCGATGAAAGGGGCCAGGTTTATTCGCTTCCTCGATTGCTTTAACATCCCCATAATCACCTTTACCGATGTGCCAGGATTTATGCCCGGCGTCGATCAGGAATATGGCGGTATCATCAAGCATGGTGCCAAGCTGATCTATGCCTACGCCGAGGCCACCGTGCCCAAGGTAAGCGTGATCACCCGCAAGGCCTACGGCGGTGCCTATATTGTGATGAGCAGCAAACATCTCCGTGGCGATATCAACTATGCCTGGCCCACCGCCGAGATCGCTGTTATGGGACCCGATGGTGCGGTGAACATCGTCTATAGGGATACCATCGCCAAGTCGGAGAACCCCGATGAGACCCGTAACCAGCTTATTGCTGAGTATGTGGAGAGATTCGCCAATCCCTATGTGGCAGCTTCCTTGGGCTACATCGATGATGTGATCGACCCCAGGGAGACACGCCCTAAGCTGATCAAAGCCCTGGAAATGCTCCAAAATAAGCGGGACACTCTCCCCCCCAAGAAGCATGGTAACATCCCGCTTTAAAGGAGGAGGATGAGCGGTAAAGAGGGGGTCACGGCGGCTATCATGGCTGCCATTGATCAGCTAGAGGAGGAAGAGGCGATGGCCGTGGCGGCTACGCCCTTGCCAGCGCCTCACCCCGGGCTCAGCCCCTGGAAATATCAGGGACTGCATGAAATTATGAGCATGCGCATATTATGGCAGCTAAGAAGGGGAAGACGCTCACCACCTAAGAAGGAGGGAGTAGCATGAGCACAGAGGATAGCAACCCGCTCAAAATCACCGATACCACCTTTCGCGACGGACACCAATCGTCCCTAGCGACGAGGATGCGCACCGAAGATATGGAGGCTATCGCCGCTGAGATGGACAAGGCAGGATTTTACTCCATGGAGGTATGGGGGGGAGCCACCTTCGATGTCCCTACCAGGTTCCTTAACGAAGACCCCTGGGAGAGGCCGCGCCTCCTGAAAAGGCTGATGCCCAACACCCCCCTTCAGATGCTGCTTCGGGGGCAGAACCTCGTCGGCTACCGCCACTACCCCGATGATGTGGTGAGAGCCTTCGTCCACAAAGCAGCAGAGGTAGGCATCGATATCTTCCGCGTCTTCGATGCGGTGAACGATGAGCGAAATTTCGAGGCCCCCTTTAAGGCGATCAAGGAATGCGAAAAGCATATCCAGGGGACAGTATGCTACTCGCTCACCGAGCGCAAATTGGGGGGACCGATCTACAACATTGATTATTATGTCAAGAAGGCGCTCATCCTCCAGGATATGGGTGCCGATAGCATCTGCATCAAGGATATGGCTGGCCTCGCCGCCCCTTATGACACCTATGAGCTGATCAAAGCCCTTAAAGCGGCGTTGAAGGTGCCCGTCCAGTTCCATACCCACTATACCAGTGGCATGGCCTCGATGAGCTGTCTCAAGGCTGCCGAGGCTGGGGTGGACGTTATCGATACCGCTCTTGCCCCCTTCGCCCTCCGCTCCTCCCAGCCGGCTGTGGAGCCCATCGTGGTCGCCCTCGAAGGTACCCCGAGGGATACCGGACTCGATCTGGCCCATCTCTTTGAGCTAGGGCAGTATATTGAGTCCATTGCCCCTAAATATCGCGATTTCCTGGACACCACCAAGATGTCGGTTATCGACACCGGGGTGCTGATGCACCAGATCCCCGGTGGAATGACCACTAACCTGGTGGCTCAGCTAAGGGAGGCTGGCGCCCTGGACAGAATCGATGAGGTCTACGCTGAGCTCCCCATTACCCGCAGGGAGCTGGGCTATCCCCCCCTGGTTACCCCTACCAGTCAGATCGTGGGTATTCAAGCGGTGCAAAACGTCCTTATGGGCAGATACAAGATGATCCCCAAGGAAGTAAGGGATTATGTATACGGCCTCTACGGCAAGTCTCCAGCACCCATCGATCCTGAGGTGCAAAAGATCGTCCTCAAGGGTTATGAGCGCGGCGAGGAGCCGATCACCTGTCGCGCCGCAGACATGCTGGAGCCGGAGCTGGAGAAAGCAGAGGAGGCTACCAAAGACATCGCCAAGGAGATCGGTGATGTTCTCATCTGTGCCCTTTATCCCACCACAGGGATGCGCTTCCTTAGATGGAAATATGGCCTGGAGGAACCACCCCCTGAGACGAAAGCAAAGACGCTGGAGGATGTGAAGCGAGAGGAGGAGCTCATGGCCAAAGCCAAAGCGGGCAAGCTTGTGGAGAAGGTGGAGAAGCCAGTCCCGGCTAAGGGGCCAGGGCTTCGAGTTTACAATGTCTTTGTCGGGGATGAGTATTACCAGGTAGAGGTGGAGCCCGCTGGCGGGGGGCGGGTTGCCACGATAAATCTACCTCCTGCTAGCGCGGCACCGCCAAAGCCGGCGGAACCTGTAGCTTCCAGTTCGACCAAGGCGGCACCGGCGGTGGCTGTGGAGGGGGCCATTCTAGCACCGATGCCCGGGCTAGTCATCAGATACGAGGTGGAGGTGGGGCAACAGGTCAAAGCGGGCGACGCCGTGGTCATCATGGAGGCGATGAAGATGGAGTCCGCCCTCCCCTCCCCCATCGAGGGCACGGTCAGCGAGTTGAGATTCAAACCAGGGGATCGGGTGGCAAAGGATGATGTGTTGGCGGTGATTGGTTAACCATGGGGAAAACCCTCGCCGAGAAGATACTGAGCGAAAATTCGGGGATCGATGCGCAAGCTGGAGATATCGTCATTGCCAAGGTCGACCTCGCTTTCCTCCAGGACGGCACCGGACCCCTGGCACTGAGGCAGCTTCCAGAGAGCGGTCTTGACAGGGTGGCAAACCCAGAGAGGGTGGTTCTCTTCCTGGACCACGCTGCGCCCAGCCCATCTCGGGAGCTTTCCAACGATCACCTCATCCTGCGCGACTTCGCCGCCAAGAGTGGTGCCCAGCTTTGCGACATCGAGGAGGGCATTTGCCACCAAGTGATCGTGGAATCCTATGCCAATCCCGGCGAGGTGATCGTTGGCGCCGACTCCCATAGCGTGACCGCGGGGGCCTTGGCTGCCTTCGCCACGGGGATGGGCTCCACCGATGTCGCCATCGCCATCGCCCTGGGAAAGACCTGGCTCAGGGTCCCGGAGAGCTTTAAGGTAATTGTTAGTGGCAGCTTCAAAAAGGGGGTGTATGCCAAAGATTTAATGCTTCACCTTATCGGGAGCATCGGTGCCGATGGCGCCACCTATAGAGCGCTGGAGTTTTGTGGAGAGACCGTGGAAAAGATGAGCATGTCGGAGCGTTTCACTATGGCTAATATGGCGGTGGAGGCAGGGGCCAAGGCAGGGCTCTTCCCCTCCGATGAGACCGCCTATCGCTATCTTGAATCTCGCGGTCGCGGCCATCTTTTTCGACCTATCACCCCCGATCCCGATGCTAGCTATGAGAAAAACATCGAAATCGATGCCTCAAGTCTGGAGCCAACGGTCTCTAAACCTCACTCTGTGGATAACATTGCTTTGGCCAGAGAGCTAAAGGGCGAAAAGATGCAGCAGGTTTTCCTTGGCACCTGCACTAACGGTCGCCTCGAGGATTTGGCAGTAGCTGCGGCAATCCTCAACGGGAAAAGGCGCCATCCCGCCACCAGGTTGATCATCGCCCCAGCCTCCAGAGAGGTGCTGATACAGGCGATGGCTCTGGGATATATTCAAACCTTCCTTGAGGCAGGGGCGGTGCTTCTGCCCCCCGGTTGTGGTGCCTGCGTGGGGGTGCATCAGGGGGTCCTTGGCGATGGGGAGCGCTGTCTGTCCACCGCAAATCGCAATTTCAGGGGGCGCATGGGAAATCCTGAGGCTTTCATCTACCTGGGGAGCCCAGCCACCGTCGCCGCCACCGCTATCGGCGGGGAGATCATCGACCCCAGGGAGATACTCTAAGGGAGGGATAATAAAATGAGAAGCGCAGTAGCTCTTGGTGTAGCGTTGGGCGTAGTGTTTGGCCTCTATGCGTTTGTAATTGGTTTGGCCGCCGCTTACCTCGACTGGGGAAGGGGGTTGGTTGACGTCATTGGCTCACTCTATATTGGCTACGAGGCAACACTGGTGGGTAGTTTCATTGGTCTAGGCTGGGCCTT
>JBHIBU010000105.1:0-5073 GCA_046759245.1 Dehalococcoidia bacterium
ATGGCCCAATCCTCGACCAAAGCTTATCACTGTGGTATACTGGCGTCAAGATGGATGACCAGATTCGGCAAGCCATCGATATCCTGAAGAGGGGAGGAATAGTGGCCTTCCCCACCGATACTGTTTATGGGCTGGGCGCTAATGCCCTCAATGAGGAGGCGGTGGCAAGGGTCTATGAAGCGAAAGGGCGACCTCGCCATCTCGCCCTCCCCCTGCTCCTTGCCGATATCTCCCAGATAGCGGCTGTAGCCCGGCCTGTGCCCGAGATCGCCTGGCGCCTGGCAGAGCGTTTTTGGCCCGGGGGCTTAACCCTGGTTTTACATAAAGCATCATCGGTATCCACCGTGGTCAGCGGCGGCGGCGAGAAAATTGCGCTGAGGGTGCCCCATCACCCCATCCCCATCGCCCTGATCGAGGGCCTTGGCGCCCCGATCACGGGGACCAGCGCCAACCTAACGGGCAGCCCCAGTCCGGCCACCGCCGAGGAGGTTTGTCAGCAAATGGGGGACAGGGTCGACCTCGTTATCAACGGTGGCAGGTGTCCTGGAGGTATGGATTCCACGGTGCTCGATCTAAGCGGCGAAACCCCAAGGATTCTGAGGGAGGGGGCGATAAGCCGGGAAGAGATCGAGAGGGTGTGCCAAATAGAGTAGAGGGAGGAATGGCAATGCGGATCGCCATCGGCTGCGACCATAGAGGGCTGAATCTTAAGAGGGCTATAATCGAGCTCCTTTCTCAGATGGGGCATAGCTACGAGGACTTCGGCGGCTACGACACTGGCTCGGTGGACTACCCCGATATCGGAGGGAGGGTTGCCGGGGCGGTGGCCGAGGGTGGCTTCGATCACGGCATCCTGGTTTGTAGCACAGGGATCGGCATGAGCATGGTGGCCAATAAGGTGCCGGGGGTGCGTGCCGCCCTTTGCCACGATACCTTCAGCGCCCGTCGTAGCCGAGAGCATAACGATGCCAATGTGCTCTGCCTTGGGGAGTGGGTGATAGGGGAAGGTTTAGCTAAAGAGATCGTCCAAGCCTATCTCGGCGCTGAGTTTGAGGGGGGCAGGCATGCCCAGCGCCTAAAGAAGGTGCAAGCCTTGGAGCGCCGCAGCCTTTCTTGACAAGTCTAGCCCCTGCTGCTAAGATGTTTTGATTCTCTAGGGGGAAAAACACCGTGCCTAGGATATTGGATGGGGTTAATGAGCCGGCAGATTTGAAAGGATTGACCCTTTTAGAATTGAACCAGCTTGCCGCCGAAATTCGTAAGGAGATCATCGCCATAGTAACCGCCAATGGCGGCCATCTCGCCTCCAGCCTGGGCGTAGTGGAGCTCACCATAGCCTTGCACAGATCCTTCGACAGTCCTCGAGACAAGATCGTTTGGGATGTAGGTCACCAAACCTACGCCCATAAGCTGCTCACCGGGCGTAAGCCGCTTTTCTCTACCATCCGCCAGTATGGGGGACTTAGCGGATTTACAGAGCGTTCCGAAAGCCCTCATGACCCCTTTGGTGCCGGACATGCCTCAACCTCGATCTCTGCGGCACTGGGTATGGCCATTGCCCGCGATCTGGGGCTGGAGACCAATCATGTGGTTGCTGTCATCGGAGATGGCGCTATGACAGGGGGGATGGCTTTTGAGGCGTTGAATCAGGCAGGGCATCTAGGCACCAGGCTCATCGTGGTCTTGAATGATAATGGGATGACGATCTCGCCCAGCGTGGGCGCCCTCTCCAGGTTTTTCTATAATCTAAGGCTGTACCGCCGATACTATCGAGCCAAGAAAGAAGCGGAGCAGGTGGTTACCAGGCTGCCCATGGGGCCCAGGGTTTGGAGATTGGGGGCCAGGATGAAGAAGAGCGTCAAGGGATTCATTGTCCCCTCTGCCTTTTGGGAGGAGCTTGGCTTCGCCTATATCGGGCCCATCGATGGGCATGACATCGCTGAGCTGGAAGCGGCTTTTACCCAGGTCAGAGAATACCATCGCTGGCCAACCCTCGTCCATGTGATCACTAAGAAAGGAAAGGGGCACAGCCCTGCCGAGGAGGATGCAGTTAGCTTTCACGGTGTGCCCCCAAACCAGCGCCCAAAAGAGTGCTCACCCTCCCATAGCGAGGTCTTTGGCAAAACCGTCCTCCGTCTCGCCAGGGAGAATCCAAGAGTAGTAGTGATCACTGCGGCTATGCGAGAGGGCATGGGTTTGAGCATAGTCGCTGACGAGTTGCCAAAGCGAGTCTTCGATGTCGGCATCTGCGAGCAACATGCTGTTACCTTGGCTGCGGGTTTGGCGACCCAGGGATTTATCCCCATCGTTGCTATATATTCCACCTTCCTGCAACGCGCCCTGGATCAGATCATCCACGATGTATGCCTCCAAAATCTACCGGTGATCCTGGCCATCGATCGAGGGGGCATTGTGGGCGAGGATGGCAAGACTCACCAGGGTGCCTTTGACCTTTCCTATCTTAGCTTTATCCCCAACATGGCTGTCGCCTCCCCAAAGGATGAAAATGAACTCCAGCACCTGCTCTATACCGCGGTGAGGGCAAATCGCCCGTTTGCCCTGCGCTACCCCAGAGGCTCTGGATTGGGCGTGCCCCTGGATGTGGAACTGCGGGAACTCCCCATAGGTAAGGGGGAGGTGCTCAGAGCGGGGAAGGATATGGCAATTCTAGCTATCGGGGTTACTGTAGCTCCCTCCCTTGAGGCATCCCAGCGGCTTGCTGAGAAGGGGATAGAGGCCACTGTGGTTAATGCCCGCTTTGCCAAGCCCTTAGATTCGTCGCTGATACTGGACCTGGCTCGTCAGACTAGAAGGCTGGTTACCGTTGAGGAGAATGCCCTCGCCGGTGGCTTTGGCAGCGCAGTGCTTGGGCTTGTGGAAAGCTCCACTATCCCTGACCTTCGAGTGGAGCGTATCGGGCTGCCCGATAAGTTCGTGGAGCAGGGACCTCAAGGACTGCTTCGTACCAAGTATAATCTAGATGCTGATGGGATCGAGAGGCGGGTTCTTGCCGCTTTTCCCCAACTCTGCGCTCATCCCCTAATGGAAGCAGGGAATTAGGCTAAGCCGTGCTTGTGGTGAGATCGAAGTGTTGGAAAGTATCAGGTGCCTTGGCTTGCACCTGATTTTTTTGTTGGGGTAATGAGGGAGGCAAGTAGAATAAAGGAAAAGTCGGAGCGTACCTGTGAGGAGGGAAGATGACTAAGAAAACCGTCAGGGACATCGATGTCAGCGGCAAGAGGGTTTTGGTCAGGGTTGACCTCAACGTTCCCCTGGACGAAGAGGGCGCCATCACCAATGATACCCGTATTCGGGCGGTAGTCCCCACCATCGGATATCTCATCGACGAGAAAGCGAAGGTGATCCTCTGTTCCCATTTGGGGCGTCCCGGGGGGAAGGTGCTCGATAAGCTGAGGCTTAGCCCCGTGGCTGAGCGACTTTCTGAGCTGCTCGGCTTCCCTGTGAAGACTGCAAAGGACTGCGTTGGTCCAGAGGTGGAGGCGGCAGTAGGGAGGCTCAAAGAAGGGGATGTCCTGCTGCTGGAGAACCTTCGCTTTCACCCCGAGGAGGAGGGTAACGACCCAAGCTTCGCCCAGGCGCTGGCTCAACTGGCTGACATCTATGTTAATGATGCCTTCGGCACCGCCCACAGGTCCCACGCCTCCACAGTGGGCATTGCTAGCCACCTACCCGCAGTAGCCGGCTTGTTGATGGAGAAGGAGATCGATATCATGGGCAAGGCATTGGATGAACCTGTTCGCCCCTTCGCTGCCATTATTGGCGGGGCCAAGATAAGTGACAAGATCGGCGTTTTGGAGCATATACTGGAGAGGGTCGATTCATTACTGATTGGCGGCGGCCTGGGCTCCACCTTTCTCAAGGCTTTGAAACACGATGTGGGCCGATCATCGGTCGAGGAAAACAAACTAGACCTGGCCCAGTGGCTGGTGGAGAAAGCCGCAGAGAAAGGGGTTCACCTCCTTCTACCCAGCGATGTGGTGGTGGCCGAAAGGTTTGATGCTGGTGCCCGGTCTAAGATCGTATCCGTCACCGAGGTGCCTTCGGGTTGGTACGTTGTGGATATCGGGCCACGGACCATCGAACTATTTGAGGCCAAGCTACGGAAGAGCAAAACAATCATCTGGAACGGGCCAGTGGGTGTCTTCGAGTTTGACAAGTTCAGCAAGGGGACCGAGGCTATCGCCAACCTGCTCGCTGGCTTAGATGCTACCACCGTCATTGGGGGCGGTTCGACCGCAGAAGTGGTGGAGGAGATGGGTTTGGCGGACAGGATGGCCCATGTCTCCACAGGGGGCGGAGCCTCTCTAAAGTTCCTAGAGGGCAAAACCCTGCCCGGGGTGGCAGTGCTCTTAGATAAGGAAAGCTGATGATTAGCTTTGATCGGATCAAGGATTTCGCCAGACCCACACCCTCCAAGATCGTGCTCCTAGTCATCGATGGCCTGGGGGGGTTGCCCCATCCCAAGACGGGCATGACCGAGCTTGAGAGCGCTAAAACCCCCAACCTTGACCGGCTGGCAAAGGAGGGCATCTGTGGCATAATGGACCCGGTGAGCCCTGGAATCATCCCCGGCAGCGCCCCCGGTCATCTCGCCCTCTTTGGATACGACCCGCTGAGATTCGTTGTCGGGCGCGGCGTCCTCGAGGCCCTGGGCATTGACTTCGAGCTCGAGGAGGGGGATGTTGCCGCCCGGGGCAACTTTTGCACTGTGGATGGCAGGGGTCTCATCACCGATCGCAGGGCGGGGCGCATCTCCACTCAAAGGTGCTCGGAATTATGTGGGCTTTTAAGCGGTCTCGACATAGAAAACACGAGGCTATTCGTCTCGCCGGTGAAGGAGCACCGCTTTGTGGTGGTATTCCGAGGGGAGGGGCTCACCAGTGCGCTCAGCGATTCCGACCCTCAGCGGGAGGGACTGGCACCTAAGAGCGTTATCGCCCTTTCTCCAGAGGCCGCAAGGGCGGCCAGTATTGCCAACGAGTTCATTGCCAGGGCGAAGGCTGCTCTGGCCGATCAATACCCGACAAACATGGTGCTCCTCAGGGGCTTTGC
>JBHIBU010000106.1:0-5064 GCA_046759245.1 Dehalococcoidia bacterium
AGGTCATTTCTGTGGAGGTGTCAAACTTTTGAATTGGGGTGAACAATTTCAGGCTGTAACAGAAACCTACTTATGGTAAGCTTTGAGGCCAGTTTCGCACATTCCTGGAATTGTAACTATCGATAATCGTCTTTTTAGCTTCCCAGCGTTATATTGTCTATCAACCTCGTCCCTCCAATCCTCACCGCCATGGATACCAGGGCCGGGCGGTCGATCTCATCAAGCTCCTCCAATGTATCCGGGTCGGCGACGCTCACGTAGCCGATCTTGGCCAAAGGCTCACCCTGAATAAGGGAGGTCATCTCCTGGCGCAGGCGGTGAGCGCTTTTTTCGCCCTTATCCCATAGCTCCCGGGCCAGGCTGAGCGCTTTCCACAGTATCAGGGCAGCCTGGCGCTCCTCGGGGCTGAGGTAGGTGTTGCGGCTGCTCAGCGCCAGCCCATCGCGCTCTCGAACTGTAGGAACGGCGATGAGCTCAAGGTTCATGTCGAGGTCGGAGACCATCTTCTTGATGACTATTAGCTGCTGGGCGTCCTTCTGCCCGAAATATGCCCTTGTCGGCTGAACGATGTTAAACAGCTTGGCAACCACCGTAGCTACCCCCCTGAAGTGGCCGGGACGAAAGGCACCCTCAAGCCTATCGGTGACTTTTTCCACCTCCACCCAGCTACTGAATCCTTGGGGGTACATCTCCTCTGCGGAGGGCATAAAGACAAAATCAACCCCCTCCTTTTCCAATAGGGCGAGATCGCGCTCAGGGTCGCGAGGATAGGAGGCGAGGTCCTCCCTGGGGCCGAACTGGGTGGGGTTGACGAAGATGCTGACGATGAGGGTCTGGCTCTCAGCCCGAGCACGGCGCACCAGCTCCAGATGCCCCTCATGGAGATAGCCCATGGTGGGCACAAAGCCAACGGAGCCAGCTTGCTGGCTCCGCAATTCCCTCATTGCTGCCACTGTGGCGACAACCTTCATGCCCCTTCCTTAGGACGAGCGAGCAAGCTTAGCGATGACTTTTTCGTCTATAGTGTAGCTCTGTTTTGAGGTGGGGAAGCTTCGCGTCTGAACCTCTGAGATGTAGTCGGCGACGGCAGCGGTGATGGCATCGCAAAGCCTGGCATATTGCTTGGCATGCTTGGGAACAAAATCGGTGAAAAGACCCAACAGGTCGCTCACCACCTGAACCTGACCGTCGCAGTGGGGGCCGGCGCCGATGCCGATGGTGGGAACGCCTACCCTCTCCGTGATCAGCTTGGAAAGAGGGGCGGGAACGGCCTCAAGAACGATGGAGAAGACCCCCACCTCCTCCAAGGCCTTGGCGTCATTAAGCAGCCTCACCGCTGCCTCCGGCGTCTTGCCCACCACCTTGAAGCCGCTAAGCTGATGCACCGATTGCGGGGTGAGCCCGATATGACCCTGAACCGGGATGCCGCACTCCACAAGCCTTTTCACCTTATCGGCGACGTTCTCACCCCCCTCCAGCTTCACCGCCTGCGCCCCTCCCTCCTGAATGAAGCGGGCGGCATTGCGCAGGGTATCCTCGACCCCGGTATGGTAGGTCATGAAGGGCATATCGCCGATTACCAAAGCATGCTTCGTCCCTCGCACCACCGCCTTGGTGTGATGGATCATCTCATCCATGGTCACCGGGATGGTGGACTCATAGCCCAGCACAACCATGCCCAGGCTGTCCCCAACGAGGATTAAGGGCACCCCGGCCTCATCGAGCAGCTTCGCTGTGGAGTAGTCGTAGGCAGTGAGCATGGGGATCTTCTCGCCCTTCTGTTTCATCTCCCGAATTTCGCCAATGGTTACCCTCATTGCTCGCCTCCCAAGGAGAAGACCTCCTCTTTTACTATCGCATTCCTTTCATCGACATATACCTTTTTAGGTTTTGTAGTTTGCGCCTCCTCATCACTAACCAATCTGTAGGACAGAATGATGACGGCGTCGCCCCTGGAGACCAGTCTTGCCGCAGCGCCGTTGATGCAGAGCTCTCCGGAGCCACGCTCCCCCTCAATGGCATAGGTCTCAAAGCGAGCCCCATTGTTCAGGTCGAGAACATGAACCTTCTCGTAGGGGAGGATATCCGCCGCCTCCATGAGCAGCCCATCGATGGCGATGCTCCCCTCATAATCCAGGTTCACCTCGGTAACCCGAGCCCGGTGGATCTTGCTCTTCAGCATCGTTCTCATAGCATCCCCTCCTTTAGTAGCGCTTCCAGCTCCTTCGCTCTCTCCTGGTCAATCTTTCCCTTCGCCAGGGCTATCGGGATCGTGTTGAGCCCCAGCTCTCGATAGGTGGATAGTATCTCGGGTGCCGCTCTTTGCAGAGCATCGAGGTGGCTTTTTATCGTGCCCAGGTCGCCGCGGGCGATGGGTCCGGTGAGGCAGTGAGGAAGACCGACGTTATCGAGATTATTCAGCGTTCCCCTAAGCAGAGGGAGCAGGGCCTGGGTTGCCTGCTGGGTGGAGACGCCGAAGGACTGCCAGAGGTCGGTGGCCAGCTTCACCAGAGTCACAAAGTAGTTGCAGGCGACCACCGCTGCGGCGTGATAAAGCACCTTATCGCCGGCGCCAAGCCTCACCCAGCTCCCTTCAAGGGCTGAAGCCATCTCCTTCAATGTGGTGAGCAGGGGCTCCTCGGCTTCAATGGCGAAGGTTGAGCCCGGGATGTTCTCTATGGCGTGGCTCACGCTGGCAAAGGTTTGAAGGGGGTGAAAAGCGCCGACATCGGCTCCAAGCCCCCTCGCCGATTCAAGGATATTCGTGGAGGCGGCTCCGCTACAGTGAACCACGCCTTGCCCCGAGTGCCAACGAAGCGCTGCCACCACCGGGGCAATGACATCATCGGGGGTGGTGACGAAAACGAGCTGACAAACATCTGCTACCGCCTGCCCATCGTCATATACCCGACAGCCGGAAACAGACTCTGCCAGCCTCTGGGCGGAGGCCTTGGTGCGACTGGAAACCGCCACCACCGGGTAGCCCTTGCCGCTTAGCCTTACCGCAAGAGCGGTGCCCACGGTGCCGGCCCCAATGAAGCCGATATCAAGCATCTTCCCTCACCTCCCTAGCAGCAGGTATGCCGACCAGCCCCTCAGCCTGCCTCACCGCCCTCACTATCGCCGTAGCTACCACCTCTGCCGCTAGGGAGCCAATTATAGTGACATCCTCCCCCTCTTCACCCTTCCCTGTGGAGAGGGCAAAGATGGCATCGCCATCAACCATGGTATGGGCCGGCCTGATCGCCCGGGCCAAGCCATCGTGGGCCATCTGCGCCACCTTGTTCACCTGCTCCTTATTAAGCGGTGCATCTGTGGCCACAACCCCGATGGTGGTATTGGTGGGGATGGGACTCTTCATTTCTACAAGCTTTTTCATGATGTCGATGGTTCTGAAAAAGCCGCCGTGCTCGATGTTGCGGGGACCGGCGATGACCTCCCCCGACTCAGGGTCAACCACATCGCCAAAGGCATTGACAGCGACGATAGCCCCAATAGTAATATTACCCAGCCTCTGGCTCGCCGTGCCCAGGCCGGCTTTCGTCATTCTCTCAGGCCCGAGGATCTTTCCCACGGTGGCCCCGGTGCCGGCGCCAACGCTGCCCTCAGCCACCGGCCCGCTGGAGGCGGCGAGGCACGCTTGATAGCCCTCCTCAGGACCGGGTCTCACCTTCGAGTTGCCCAAACGAAGATCGAAGAGGATGGCAGCAGGGACGATGGGCACCTTATCCACCCCCACCTCAAAGCCATAGCCCCCTTCCTCTAAATAGCGCATCACCCCGCCGGCGGCATCCAGTCCAAAGGCGCTGCCCCCGCTGAGGAGGATGGCGTGCGCCTGCCCCACCAGGCTCATCGGGCGAAGGGGGTCGGTCTCCCTGGTTCCCGGCGCCGAGCCACGAACATCGACGCCAGCCACCGCCCCCTCCTCGCAGAGGATCACGGTGCAGCCGGTGGCCGCCTCCTTATCGCTGTAGTGGCCAACCCTTATCCCGGGAACGTCTGTGATTGCGTTATGCACAACAAAGCCTCCAGGATAAAACAAGCCTTCTCAGGCACCTGCCGAGAAGGCTTTTCATTCGAAACCCTATTGCCGTCTCGGTCGTGACCGATCCAAGCGACTTTTTTCGTTTTTTGGGCTATTGACTGAACTCACCGCCCCGATATAATCGGGGTCGGTGGAGCATTAGCCTATCATAGGAGACTTCGATTTGTCAATAGGTTTGCAAAGGAATTTACGACCGAGGTTTACCTTTCCCTTGACACCTGGGGCAGAAGTAGGTGCCCCGCTTGCGAAGCGGGATGCGCTGGATGGGGGTGGCACATACCGGGCAGGGCTCGCCACCCCGATGGGCAACCTTAAACACAGATTGCGCCACCCCCGGCTCGCCGCCGGGCCGCCGGTAATCGCTGATGCTCGCCCCCCCGCTGGCGATGGCCTCCTCCAGCACCCGGCGCAGGGCACCGTGAAGCCGCTCCACTTCCCGCGGAGAAAGGCTATTCCCTCTCCTCAGGGGATGGATGCGGGCGGCAAAGAGGGCTTCGTCGGCGTACATATTACCCACCCCAGCAAGAAAGGTCTGGTCGCAGAGAACAGCCTTAATCGGTGCCGAGCGCTTTTTCGCCCGCTCCCCTAGAGCCTGAGCAGTAAAGCCAGGGGCTAAGGGCTCGGGGCCAAGCTTAGCCACGACTATGCTTTCATCCTCTACCAA
Organism: Dehalococcoidia bacterium; assembly: GCA_046759245.1. Taxonomy (GTDB): domain Bacteria; phylum Chloroflexota; class Dehalococcoidia; order E44-bin15; family E44-bin15; genus JBHIBU01. The sequence continues at coordinate 4,710 of JBHIBU010000106.1, forward strand.
CCACATTCGACCAAGCTTTCTGCGGTCACAAAAGTGAAGCTCCGCGCCATCATCCAAAAGGAATATGGCTCGGGTATAGGGATCGGGTTCTCCAGAAGCGGTCTTGAGCAGCAGCGAGCCGCTCATCCTGAGGTGCAAAATTAGAGCTTCGCCGCTGGAGAGACGCAAAATTAGGTATTTCCCCCGCCTCTCCAGTGCTTCTATAGTCTTACCTATCAAACGGCGAGAAAAGTCCGCCACAGAGGGAATTTGCACCGCTTTAGGCCAATTTATGATGACACCACTGAAACTTCGACCCACTATCTTCGGGGCCAGCTCCCTCTTTATGGTCTCCACCTCAGGCAGCTCAGGCATT
>JBHIBU010000107.1:0-4930 GCA_046759245.1 Dehalococcoidia bacterium
GTCATCTCCCGCCAGCTCATGGCGCAGGGATTTCAATTGCTCGCTTAGCGCAGCGTCATTAACGAGGAAGCGGGCTACATCCTCGAGGAGGCGTAGCCCTTCGCTGATGCGGTTGAGGTTGGCATCGATAAGGCGTAGCATCTCGGCTTAAAGGTCCTTGAGCGGCTCCGGCAGCTCACCCTCTCTGGCTGCATCGATCATCTCGCGCGCCTCGGAGAAGGTGTTCCAGTACTCTTCACTGCGCATATCCATTCCCATATCTTTGAGTCTCTTCTCCGCCCAGCGGCCGATGTTGTGGGGATCCTGGTAATAGTCGGGGCCTGGGTAGGTCTGGGGCGGGCCTGCCTCCTCAAGGCGGGTCTGCTCCGATTTGTGGTAGGCAAAGCTGGAGATCACTCGAACTAGCTCTCTACTGCCGCAGTGACAACACTCAGGGCATGGAGGATCGGTGACGCTCCTCACAAAAAGGCTTAGCTTTTCTTGACAGGCATTGCAGCGAAACTCGTAGATGGGCATAAACCATCACCTCTGAAATCACTCAAAATCTTCATCGGGCATCTCAGGTCCAGCCATAAACTCCTCTGTCATCTCCCCATGCTCCATCCTATCGAGCATGTCTTCATACTCGGGAGCGATCTCCTCGTCCATGCCTCCGCTCATCCTCTTATTCCACTCGGCAAGGGCCTTGGGGTCGTTGCGCATCAAACCGTCCATCAAATGGCGGTCGGAAAGGATATCCTCATAGATAGCTGTATTGCCTCCTTTACGCACGGCAAAGCTGGAGAAGAGTCGAACCAGGTCCCCTCCGCCGCAGGAGGGGCATTTTGGGGATGCGGAGAAGTATCGAAGATAGACAGACACCTTACGCTGGCAGCTATTGCATCGATATTCATAGATGGGCAAAGGTCATCACCCCTGATTGCTTTGTGTTATTTTAACATATCGGGGCAAATAGGTAAATGCGGTCCTCAGCCTGTTGCATTCTCGATGAGCTCCACTCGGGAGACTTTCCCCTTGGGCGTCAGCTCTACGACGACGACATCGATGCGCCACGAGGGAGGTAGGTCATCGTGGGTTTCAACATAGGTTTGGGCTAGGGCGATGAGCCTTTCCACCTTTTGCGGGGTCACCGATTCCTCCGGGGTGCCGAAGGAGGAGCTACTTCTGGTGCGCACCTCGATGAAAACGAGGAAATCATCCTTTTCAGCGATAATATCGATCTCCCCCTCCCTCAGGCGGAAGTTGGTCTCCCTGATGGAGAAACCAAGGCCTTCCAGGTATTCCCTAGCCACCTTTTCACCCAGGGCACCAACCTTCCTGCGTTTCACCTCATACACTCCCGGATGGGGGCGAAGCGCCTTCGATGAATGGGACATGCCCCCCATCGCCTTAGATTTTCCAGGTGTTCCCTGGTGGCATAGCCCTTGTGCCTGGCAAATCCATAGCCTGGATATACATCATCGAGGGCTACCATGATGCGATCCCTGCTTACCTTAGCAATGATGGAGGCGCAGGCGATGGAAAGGGAGAGGCTGTCTCCCTCGGTAATGTTTTTCTGGGGGAGACCGAGAGTGGGCAGGCTGATATGGTCGATAAGCAGGAAATCGGGAGGGCAGGGGAGAAGTTCCACAGCGGAGCACATTGCCATTCTCGTTGCCCTGGTGATGCCCTGGCTGTCGATTACATCGGGTAGCACATAGCCAACGCCGATGGCGATGGCTGCCCTCCCAATTAAGGGGAAAAGGAAATCTCGCCTTTTTGGGGTTAGCTGCTTGCTATCGCGCACCAGGGGGAGCCAGGGGGCACTTAGGTTGAGGGGCAGGATCACGGCGGCGGCAACGATGGGTCCTGCCAGAGGGCCACGACCCACCTCGTCGATGCCGGCGATGAAACGGTAACCCTGCTCCTCTAGCCGCTGCTCTTCAGCAAAACTTGGTCTGGGGGTTATCTTGGCCACAAAAACACGACCACTTGCCATCTCCTTTGACCTTTGGCGCAATTGTTCATCGGAAGTCTAGCAAAACCTTTGAAAACAATCAACTTGCCCCCAGGGGCGACCATGATATAATATAGTTGAGAGGAGGGATCGCATTCTGGAACCGGTAGAGCTGGCGAGGAAGGCAGTGGAGGCGGCCTCGGATAGGCAGGCTATCGACATTGTGATGCTCGATATGAGAGGGATCTGCACCTTTGCCGACTATTTCGTCATCTGTAGCGGTGACAGCAATCGCCAGATCGAGGCCATCTATGATGAGATCCACCGCTTTCTGAGGAAGGAAGGGGTGGCGCTGCGTCGCCGCGAGGGCACCGGTGACTCAGGCTGGATACTGATGGATTTTGCCGATATAATCATCCATATCTTTGCCCCAACGGAGCGGGAGTATTACCAGCTAGAAAGGCTATGGAGCAAAGCCACCCCCCTGGTCAGGATTGAGTGATCCCTTTATCCCCTTCCCTGGAGTAGTTGCAGAGCTCCTTCGCTGAGAAGAAGAGTGCGGTCTCCTTTTCTGCGGTCTCCTCAGAGTCGGCGCCATGAATCAGGTTGCGCCCGATATCTAAGGCGAGGTCTCCCCTTATCGTTCCCGGCGTGGCGAGTGCGGGATCGGTCTCCCCCATAGTCCTTCTCACCACCTCCACGGCATTTTCCCCTTCGAGGACGGCGGCAATGATCGGGCTGGAGGTGATCTGCTCTATCAGACCTGGGAAAAAGGGTTTACCTTTGTGGACCTCATAGAGGCGTTTCGCCAGCTCCTCATCCATCCGCATCATCTTCATCGCTACCATCTTAAGCCCCCTGCCTTCAAGGCGGGAGATGATTTCGCCCACAAGCCCTCTTTGCAAGGCGTCCGGTTTGAGGAGAACAAGCGTCCTCTGCATATCTATCCTCGCCTAGGCTTCATTGACTATATACATCACCGCTTTGCCTTCTGCCACTGGAGTGCCATCCGCTAAGGCTATGGTTGCCCTGGTCTCGACGAGTTTTCTTGTTTTCCTCGCCAATGTGGAGCTGATGAAGAGCTGCTGCCCCACCGAAACGGGATGCCTTATCCTCACCTCCATCTTTGCGGTGACACAATTTAACCCCAGAAAGAAGGAAACATAGCCCAGCGCTTCATCGAGAAGGGTGTCGATGATTCCCCCGTGGATAACGCCGGGCCAGCCTTGGTGCACCTCGCCGGGGGTAAATTCCGCCTTGACGGCGTCCCCCTCCCGGCGAAAGGTGAGCTTGAGCCCGATGGGGTTCTCCTTACCGCAGGCGAAACACATGGCATAGCCCTTCTCAAGGGCGAGGGGTAGCCCTTTCCAAGCTCTCATCTTCTCGTCTCCGTCATCTTAGTAGTCACTGAGGGGCGACGCAGGTAGAGGGGCTGGAGGGTGGCGGGGCGGTCGATCTCCCCCCTCTCCAGCCTTCGCCAGCCAAGCTCGGCGAGGAATCCTGCCCTCCTCAGCGATGTGCATATGATCATCGCCCTCTCTCCCAGTTGCCTCTCAATTTGCTGAGCAATATCGGGCGAAAACCGGCCGCAGAAAAGAGTCCTCGAGGCGATCTTGGGGCAAAGCTCCTCCACGGTGGTGATATGCTCCTCGACCCGCTTTTGCCATTGCCCTTCTTGTAGTTGATATAAGGCGACAGCGATCTCAGCCCGTCCCGCATCTTGCACCGGGCAAATGGGAAAACCAGTCCTGGCATAGGGGAAGGCCTCTACCTCCAGGGTTCCTATGCCCACCAGAGGGATGCCCAGGGCGAAGGCGAGCCCCTTGGCTGTGCCCACCCCGACCCTTAGTCCGTTGAAGCTTCCCGGTCCCCTGGCAACGATGATGGCATCGAGCTCCTCAAGTTTTATCTTGGCTTCATGGAGTAAGTGCAGGAGATTGGGCACAAGCTCAACGGTGTGATTCTGTCTCGAAGGCCATGTCATCTCCGCCTCGACTGCCCCGCAGCGAGATAGGGCGATGCTGGCGCTCTCTGTGGAGGTATCTAGGGCAAGCTCCATTTTTCTGCTCTTTGTGTAATATTAAGCTCTGAAAGCATCTCTACATATCGCTCACCACTGGGCTTGAAAGTAATGCTCCGATTGGTATCGGAGAGGAAGCCCATCTCCACCAGCAGGTGTTCCTGGGGAAGCACCGCCAAGCCCTTTTCAGCCCATTCCACAGCGCAGACCCCCCTCCCGTAGAGATAGTCCTCCAGACCCAACTCGATGACCTCCTCGATCCTGTCCAGGCGATAGAGGTCGATGTGATAAAAGGGAAGCCTGCCCCGATACTGGTTAATCAATATGAAGGAGGGGCTGGTGGCATAGCCTTCGATGCCCAGCCCCCAGGCGATACCCTGGGTGAGGCAGGTCTTTCCGCTCCCCAGATCGCCCACCAAGAGGAACAGATCGCCCAGCTTCGCTAGCCTCCCCAGTCCCCTGCCAAGCTGCTGGGTTTGCTCCGGGCTCTGGCTAACCAAGTTCATTATTGCTCCCCGGGGTGAAGTGCTCCCATCCCCCCCGTTCCAGCCTAACCTCGCCACCTTGCTCATCGAAAAGCCTCACCCTCCCCGGCTCATCGCCGACCATCTCGCCGATCACCGTCACCGGGCAGGGCATCAGCCCCTTGATCCTATCGATGACCTCGATCCTGCCCGTGAATAGAAGCTCATAGTCTTCGCCCCCGGAGAGAGCGAGTTCGAGGCCATCCTGCTTAAAAGCGGCGCTCACCGTGGGGTGGATGGGTATTGCCCCCACCCTGAGGCGAGCCCCGACCCTGCTTGCCTTACCTACCTTGGCCAGATCGCTGACCAGCCCATCGCTGAGGTCTATGGTCGCCTTCACCCCATGGCGGGCCAGGATCTGCCCTTCAATGACGCGGGGATAGGGTTTAAGGTGGGCCTCCCTCAACGATGCGGCGGTCTCCTTATCAAGTTGAAGCCCTCTCTTGAGCA
>JBHIBU010000108.1:0-4799 GCA_046759245.1 Dehalococcoidia bacterium
CGGATTTCTTCGAAAACACCCTGAAGGATCATTCCCGTCTTGCCACTCAGATCAAGAGGCAATTTGAGATGCTCACCCTGGAGCTTTTCAAGAAGATGAAGAGGCTTCACGATGGTGAGGATTTCGATCTGGACTCTGTGATCGAGAGCATGGTGGAGAAAAAGGCGGGGATCACCCCCAGTGAGAAGATCTATTGGAGAAGGAATAAGGTGGAAAGAGACGTCTCCGTGGTCTTTCTCCTCGATATGAGTGCCTCCACCTCCGAGGCTATTGAGGAGGTGAGGAAGACGCTGGATCACTGGGATTTACCTGGTGACCTAAGGGGCTATACGTCCTGGCTCAGGGCACACCGCGAGGAAATAACAGGAAAGAAATCGAAGCATATCATAGATGTGGAGAAGGAGAGCGTGGTCCTTTTGATCGGGGCCTTGGAGACCATCGGTGATAAATATGGGATCTATGGCTTCTCCGGCTATGGTAGGGAGAATGTGGAATTCTTCGTGATCAAGGACATCGAGGAGCATTTGTCCGAAAAGGTGAAAAGAAGGATCGACAAAATCATCCCAATGCACGCCACCAGAATGGGTCCGGCGATCAGACATGCCACCTCAAAGCTTGAGGGGCAAGACTCCAGAACCAAGATACTTTTCCTGATCAGCGATGGTCGCCCCCAAGATCAGGGCTATGGCAAGGATAGCATGGAGAAGGATTATGCCATCCATGATACCAAGATGGCTCTCCTCGAGGCAAAGCGGAAGCACATAATCCCCTTCTGTCTAACGGTAGATAAGGCTGGTCAGGACTATTTGAAGAAGATGTGCCACGACATTGGGTATGAGGTGGTTTGGAACATCCAATCCTTGCCTAAGCGCCTCCCCGCCCTCTACCGCCGGCTGACCGCCTGAACACCTCTTCTCGCCCTCGATGACCCCCTTGGCTTTGACCTCGATGGTCTTCGGTTTCGCTTCCTCTTTTTGAACTCCTTTCAGCCTCCAATATAGCATATTCACGCACTGTATCAAGATAGTTATAATTAATTTATTAAGTTTTATCTAAATTGATGAAAAAATATTGACAAAAGTTTTGAATTATATTATAATGAAAGCGTAAATAGAGGGGGAGAGAGATGGCGGGTAGGGATTACTATGGGATTCTCGGCGTAAGCAGGGGTGCCAGCGATAAGGAGATAAAGCAGGCTTATCGCAGGCTGGCCCGCAAGCATCACCCCGATGTTAACCGTGGCGATAAGTCCGCTGAGGAAAAGTTCAAGGAGATCAATGCTGCCTATGAGGTCCTTTCCGACCCTGAGAACCGCAAGAAATATGACCAGTTTGGCGAGAACTGGCAGTATGCCGATCAGTTCGCCCAGGCGGGATGGAGGGCAGGTCCCTACCGGGACTTCAGCGGACAGGGACCTTTCACCATCTTCGATCTCGGTGACCTCGGTTCCCAAGAAGGCGATCTGGGCGGGGTCTTCGACAGCCTTTTCCGAGGCTTTGGCGCCAGGACTACCTCGCGTAGACCAAGGCGCGGTCAGGACATAGACCAGCCCATCGAGGTGACCCTTGAGGAGGCCTATCATGGCAGCACCCGCACCCTCGAGACCCAGGTTGAGAGCCCGTGCCATGTTTGCGGAGGGAGGGGGGCTCTGGGGAATGCCCCCTGCTACACCTGCGGCGGCCTGGGAAGGGTGCTCCAGCCACAGCGCCTTGAGGTTAGGATCCCAGCGGGGGTAAAGGATGGCTCGAGGATAAGAATGGCAGGAAAGGGCGGGCCTAGCTCCACTGGAGGCTCAAGCGGTGACCTTAATCTAGTGGTTTCGGTGAGGCCCCACCCCCTGTTCCAGCGCAAGGATAGCGATCTCCATGTGGAGGTTCCCATTTCCCTTAGCGACGCCATTTTGGGCGGTGAGGTGGAGGTGCCCACCTTAAAGGGGAAGCTGGCCCTTAAGATCCCCCCTGAGACCCCCAATGGCAAGGTGTTTCGCCTCGCCGGTCAGGGGATGCCCCGTATGGGCGATACTAAAAGGGGCGACCTCTTCGCCAAGGTGCAGGTCGTTCTCCCTAGCAAGCTAACGGAGCGGGAGAGGGAGCTCTTCAAGGAGCTTAAAGAGCTCCGCTTTTAGGAAGACTCTAGAAGCTAAGATGCAATGCGCATTAAGAAAGGGTGAAGGTCGAAAAAGAGGTGAAGAATGATCTTCGATGATTTTGAGCCCTGTTACGTGATCAGCGTCGCCGCCAGGATGCTTGGCGTCCATGCCCAGACCCTGCGCTATTATGAAAGGGTGGGGCTGATCGAACCATCGCGCTCTCAGGGTCGGTTTCGCCTCTATTCCAAGAGGGACATCGAGAGGCTGCGCCAGGTCAAGACGCTGATGAACGACCTTGGGGTCAACCTCGCCGGGGTGGAGGTCGTCCTCCGCCTTGGGGAAAGGATCGCTGAGATGGAAAGACAAATACAGGAGATGGAGCTAGAGCTAAAACGCCTCAGGGAGGCCGGGCTCTAGCCTAAAAGGAGTTTGCCATGAGACAGGATAGATTTACCGAACAGGCTCAAGAGGCCCTGGCCCTCTCCCAGGAGCTGGTGCGTCGCTATCACCATAGCCAGTGGGATGTGGAGCATATCCTGCTCGCCCTGATCCAACAGGAGGGAGGGTTAGCTGGCCAGATATTGGGGAAGCTGGGGGTGGAGGCTGAGGAGGTGCGGAGGCGCGTCGAGGAGACTCTGGAGAAGACGCCCAAGATCGCCTATGAGGGGGCCATGATCTACGCCACACCGCGCACGGCGCGCCTTCTGGAGAGCGCCACCTCTGAGGCGGAGAGGCTGAAGGACGAGTTTATCGGCACCGAGCATATGCTGATCGCCATTGCTGGCGAGCGGGAGGGAGAGGCCGCCCGTATTCTCCGCGACTTCGGCATCGACCAGGAGAAGATCTACCTTGCCCTTCAGGACATCAGAGGAGGACAGCGCGTCACCGACCCCAGGGCAGAGAGCAAATACGGCGCCCTGGAGAAGTATAGTCGCGACCTCACTATGCTCGCCCGGGAGGGCAAACTGGACCCGGTCATCGGGCGAGACGAGGAGATCAGAAGGGTGATGCAGGTGCTCACCAGGCGCACCAAGAACAACCCGGTGATCATCGGTGAGGCTGGGGTGGGCAAGACCGCCATCGTGGAGGGACTGGCCCAGAAGATCGTTGCCGATGATGTGCCCGATTCCCTCAAGGGGCGCAGGGTGATCGCCCTCGATATGGGGGCACTGGTGGCGGGGAGCAAGTTTCGCGGCGAGTTTGAGGAGCGCCTCAAGGCGGTGATGGACGAGATCCGCCAGGCCAGGGGGGAGATCGTCCTCTTTATCGATGAGATGCACACTGTGGTGGGCGCTGGCGCTGCCGAAGGGGCCATCGATGCCAGCAATATGCTTAAACCCGCCCTCTCCAGGGGGGAGCTCCAGTGCGTGGGGGCCACAACCCTGGATGAGTATCGGGAGCACATCGAGAAGGACGCTGCCCTGGAGCGGCGACTTCAACCTGTTTATGTCGGAGAGCCCAGCGTTGAGGCCACCGTAGAGATGCTGCACGGCCTTCGCCCTAGATATGAGGCGCACCACAAGATCCAGATCACCGATTCCGCCCTCGTTGCTGCGGCTCAGTTGAGCCAGAAGTATATCTCAGACCGCTTCCTCCCCGATAAGGCGGTGGATCTTATCGACGAGGCGGCCTCAAAGCTGCGCATCGATACCGAAAGTGCACCCTCTGAGGTCAAGGAGCTGGAAAAGAAGGTGATGAAGCTCGTCCATGAGGAGGAGGCGGCATCGCAGCGCCGCGAATACGAAAAGGCCGCCCAACTCAAGATGGAAAGACTACGCCTTGAGGAGGAATATAACGGGGCAAAGACAAAGTGGCTCCAGGAAGAAAGGATCGACGGCGTAGTCGATGAGGAGGATATCGCTGAGCTTGTCTCCAAGTGGACCGGGATCCCCGTTACTCGCATGCTGGAGGGGGAGGCGGAGAAGCTTTTACACATGGAGGACAGGCTCCACGAGAGGATCATCGGTCAAGAGGATGCAGTTATGGTGGTCTCCGATGCCATCAGGCGGGCGAGAGCGGGGCTCAAGGACCCCAAGAGACCCATTGGCAGCTTCATCTTCCTGGGACCCACAGGGGTGGGCAAGACTGAGCTAGCCCGTGCCCTGGCTGAGTTCCTCTTCGATGATGAGGAAGCCATGGTTCACCTCGATATGTCCGAGTACATGGAGAAGCATACCGTTTCTCGGCTCATTGGCGCCCCGCCGGGCTATATCGGCTACGAGGAGGGGGGACAGCTCACCGAGACGGTGCGCCGCCGCCCCTATAAGGTGATCCTCTTCGATGAGGTGGAGAAGGCTCACCCCGACGTTTTCAACATCCTCCTCCAAATCTTTGAGGATGGCAGATTAACCGATGGCCATGGAAGAACCGTCGATTTCAAGAACACGGTGGTGATCATGACCAGCAACCTGGGCACCGAGGAGTTCCAGCGCCAATCTTTGGGCTTCTCTCGGCAGACGAAGAGCGAGGAGCAGCGGCTGAAGAGCGCCATCGATAGCGCCCTAAAGCAGACCTTCCGTCCCGAGTTCCTCAATAGGATCGATGAGATCGTTATCTTCCAGGCGCTCACTGAGGAGCAGATCAAGCAGATCGTTGATCTGATGATGAAGGATGTACAGAAGCGACTCGACGACAGGAAGATCACTGTGGAACTTACCGAGGAGGCGAAGATGCGGCTGGTCAAGGAGGGTTTCGACCCTGTATTTGGGGC
>JBHIBU010000109.1:0-4799 GCA_046759245.1 Dehalococcoidia bacterium
GCTTTTTTAAGAAGGCTGTTACCAACGCTGGTTAATCCCACCCACCCTCCCAGTGGAGCTTCGCTCCCTTCTTGCCCTCTCTGTCTAGGCGATTAGCAGAAGAGCTACCACCTCGGCCAGCAAGACAAGCTCCGGTAGGGGCGAAAAAGGGGTTGCGGGGGCAAAGCCCCCGCAGCTTATCTAGGGTGGGCGGTCCGAGCGGAGCATCGGACTCCGCAAGGCGGAGGCGGGAAGAAATAGGTTTCTAAACAACCTTTGTAAGCGCATTTGTCTTCATTTTGTCACTGTGCTACAATGATTCAACTATGAGCGATGCTAAGTACTGGGTAGGATTCACCCTGATACCAGGGATCGGGAGAGCGAAGTTCTCCCAAATGGAGCAACACTTTGGCGACCTCCAGCGGGCTTGGCATGCCAGCGCTGCCGAGATGAGGATGGCCGGGCTTGATAACCGTTCCACCGAGGCCATCGTAGCCAGACGCCCCAAGATCTCCCTCGATGCCGAGATGGAACGGCTTGAGCGATACAAGGTAAAGGTGCTCACCTGGAGGGACCTGGCCTACCCCTCGAGACTGAAGGAGATATATGACCTTCCCCCTGTGCTCTTTATCAGGGGCTCCTTTGCCGCTGATGATGAGTGGTCCCTGGCCGTGGTGGGCACTCGCCGCCCCACGTACTATGGAAGGGAGGTCACCGAGCAGATTACGGGCGATCTGGCGCGAAACGGGATCACCATCGTTAGCGGACTGGCTAGAGGGATCGATGCCACCGCCCACCGTGTCGCCCTGGATGCCGGGGGAAGGAGCATCGCCGTCTTCGGCTGCGGGCTGGATATCGTCTACCCCAGCGATCATGTAAAGCTGGCTCGCGAGATCATGGAGCGAGGTGCTCTGGTGAGCGAGTTCCCCTTGGGCGCTCGCCCCAAGGCTGATAACTTCCCGCGTCGCAACCGAATCATGAGCGGGCTAAGCCTTGGTGTGCTTGTTGTTGAGGCTGGGGAGGGGAGCGGTGCCTTGATCACCGCTGGTCTGGCTCTGGAGCAAAACCGGGAGGTCTTCGCCGTTCCAGGGAGCGTGCTCTCGCCAGCGAGCAGGGGAACCAATCGGCTGATCCAAGAGGGGGCAAAGCTGGTGAAGGACTCCTATGATATCCTTGAGGAACTCAATCTGACCATGGCAGTGCAACAACTGGAGATGAGGGAGCTGCTTCCCGCCACGGAGACAGAATCCCTTATCTTGAAATGCCTCTCCACAGAGCCAACCCACATCGATGAGGTGGGACGCCAGTGCGGTTTCCCCATATCCACGGTGAGCAGCACCCTGGCGATGATGGAGCTGAAGGGGACGATAAAACAGGTCGGTGGCATGAACTACATCCTGGCTCGGGAGGCAAGGGAGGAGTACCGGATAAGGGTGGAGTAGGGGTATGGCAAAAAGCTTGGTCATTGTCGAGTCGCCTGCCAAGGCAAAAACGGTGAGCAGGATGCTAGGAAGCGGCTATAGCGTGAAAGCCTCCATCGGGCATGTGCGAGACCTGCCTAAGAGCCGCTTGGGGGTGGATGTGGACCAGGGCTTCAGCCCTAAATATCTGGTTCCCAAGGAGAAGAGTGCGGTGGTGCGGGAGATAAGGGAGGCAGCAAGGAAGGCCTCCTCTGTATATCTGGCAACCGACCCCGATCGCGAGGGCGAGGCCATCTCCTGGCATCTGGTTCAGGCAGCTGAGCTAGATAGCTTGCCGTCGAAGCGGGTGGTTTTCCATGAGATCACCAGGGAGGCGGTGGCAGAGGCGTTCCGCCATCCCAGAGAGATCGATATGGATCTGGTTAATGCCCAGCAGGCACGACGTATCCTCGATAGGCTGGTGGGCTATAACTTAAGCCCCCTACTCTGGCAAAAGGTCAGGCGTGGCCTTTCCGCAGGAAGGGTGCAATCGGTGGCCCTGAGAATGATCGCTGACCGAGAAAGGGAGATAGAGGGCTTCGTCCCCACCGAGTATTGGTCTATCGATGCTGAACTGGCAAAGCTCGCCACAAAAGAAAGCTTTGTGGCTACTCTTATTGGTCTCCTTGATGACAAGAAGATCGAGATCCAGAGCGAAAAAGAGGCAGAAAGGATTGCCGCCGAGCTCAAGGATGCAAGCTATGCCGTGGCCCAGGTGCGAAAGAAGGAGATATCCCGCCAACCAGCACCACCCTTCACCACCAGCACCCTCCAGCAGGAGGGCTGGCGAAAGCTGCGCTTCACCGCTCGGCATACTATGGCCATCGCCCAGCAACTCTACGAGGGTTTACCTATAGGAAAAGAGGGAGTGGTGGGTCTGATCACCTACATGCGCACCGATTCGGTGAGGGTTGCCCCCTCGGCCTTGGCGGAGACAAGAGCTTATGTCAAGGAAAAGTATGGGGCCAATTTCCTGCCCCCACGTCCCCGCATCTTCGCCAGGAAGGCGAAGGCAGCGCAGGAGGCCCATGAGGCGATCCGACCAACCTCAGTGAGGCGGGAGCCAGATATCATAAAGCGTTATCTCACCAGGGACCAATTCAGGCTTTACGAGCTTATCTGGAAGCGAATGGTCGCCAGCCAGATGTCCCCCGCCCTACTGGATGCCACCTCGGTGGACATAGAGGCCAAAGACGAAAAAGCCTATCTTCTTAGAGCTACCAGCTCCATCATCAAGTTCCCCGGCTTCACCATCCTCTATAACGAGGGCAAAGACGATGCTCAAGATGAGGAGGGGAAGCGTCCCCTCCCCGATCTGGTGAAGGGGGAGCCCCTGGAGCTTTTGGGACTCTTCCCTGAGCAGCATTTCACCCAGCCCCCGCCTCGCTATACGGAAGCAACCCTGGTCAAGGCGCTGGAGGAGAGGGGGATTGGGCGTCCCAGCACCTATGCCCCCATCCTATCTACAATTCAAGAGAGGGGCTATGTGGAAAGGGATGATGGCCGATTTCACCCCTTGGAGCTTGGATTAGCGGTGAGCGACCTCATCACCGAGCATTTCCCCGATATCGTCGATTTGGGGTTCACCGCCCAGATGGAGGAGGGACTGGACCGGATCGCTCGTGGCGAGCACCAGTGGGTCCCCTTCCTTCAGGATTTCTACGACCCCTTTGAAAAGGCCCTCCAGACGGCGAAACAGCAAATGAAGAAGGTCAAGTTGGTTGGCGAGCCTACAGAGGAGACCTGCTCACTCTGCGGCAGACCGATGGTGGTCAAGCTGGGGCGCTACGGCAGGTTTCTCGCCTGCTCAGGCTTCCCCGAATGCAAAAATACAAGGCCTTTCTTGATCAAAATCGGCGTCCAATGTCCCCAATGCGGCGGCGACCTGGTGCAAAGGAAGAGCAAAAGAAAGCGCACCTTCTACGGCTGCGCCCAATACCCAGATTGCGACTTTACCACCAGCGATAAACCTATCCCCCAGCCCTGCCCTGAGTGCGGCGGTCTTATGGCAATGCGAGGTAAGAAGATGGCGAGATGCCTGAAATGCAAATTCAGCGGCAGCCTGGCAAAGTTAGAGAGGGAGGCTGTCAAGGTATGATCCCTCTTCTTCAAAGTAAGGAAAGCAGGGAAAGCTTGCTTCATAACTACATCAACTACCTCAGGGTGGAGCGACACGCCTCACCCTATACGGTGCGAAACTATACCCACAATCTGCGCCACTTCCTGGAGTTCCTCCAAGAAGAGAAGGTGGCAACCCTTGATGAGGTGGACCGCCTCTTGCTGCGCCGCTATATCGCCTCCCTTTTGAAGCGGGGATTTGAAAAGGCGAGCGTTGCCGGCAAAATGAGTGCCCTGCGTTCCTTCTATCGCTATCTGATGCGGGAGAACATCGCATCCTCGAACCCGTTGCTCACCGTCTCCTCCCCCAAGCTGGAGAGACGTCTTCCCTCCTTTCTCTCCAGCGATGAGGTCAATCTGCTCCTGGAAAGACCCGATACCACAACCCCCCAGGGACAGCGCGATAAGGCGATGCTCGAGCTCCTCTACGCTGCTGGGCTAAGGGTAAGTGAAATAGTGGGGCTCGATGTGGCTAATGTCAATCTTGAAGCTAGGGAGATTCGTGTCTGGGGCAAGGGCTCCAAGGAGCGAATGGTGCTCATGGGCAAGCCGGCAGCGGCAGCCATTCATCTCTACCTGCAACAGGGTCGAAGGGAGCTTCTGGGCAAGGCAAGGACCGAGGCCCTGTTCGTCAATCGATATGGAAAGAGGCTTTCCGAGCGCGCCCTCCAGATGGCGATCAGGCGATATGCCATCAAAGCAGGGCTGGACAGGGGGGTTCACCCCCACATGCTGCGCCACAGCTTTGCCACCCATCTCCTAGACGGTGGCGCCGACCTGCGCGTGGTTCAGGAATTGCTGGGTCATGCCAATCTTTCCTCCACCCAGGTCTATACCCACGTCACCCAGACTCAGGCACGAAAGGTGTATCTATCAGCCCATCCCAGGGCAAGGAAAAAGGAGAACCAGAATCATGAAAATCTTGGTGATCCACGGACCGAATCTGAATATGCTGGGCCAGAGGGAGAGGGCGATCTACGGGGATAAGACCCTCGCCGAGATCGACTCCCTGATGAAGAAGCGGGCTGAGGAATTGGGTGTTGAGGTTTCCACCCTCCAGTCCAACAGCGAGGGGGCGCTCATCGACTTTATCCAAGCTGAAGCGCCGCAAGCTGATGCTATCATCATCAACCCCGGGGCGCTCACCCATTACGGCCTCTCCCTCAGAGATGCCCTTGCCGATAGTGCCCTTCCCCTCATCGAGGTTCACCTCTCCAATATCTACGCCCGGGAGAAGTGGCG
>JBHIBU010000110.1:0-4740 GCA_046759245.1 Dehalococcoidia bacterium
GCAACTTCCACCAGGTCGCCACTCTCGATCCCTCGCTCCTCGGCATCCTCAACGTTGATCTCTACGCTAGGCTCTGGGTTGTCCTTTACCAGGCCTTTGATGCCATGGTGCTGGGAGCGGAAATCGGTTTGGAGCCGGGCGCCGGAGTTGAATACCAACGGGAACTTCTCCGCCACCTTGGGGCTGCCCAGGGATCCCTCTGAGGGTTCGATGTATTTGGGCAGCGCCTCATAGCCGTATTCTTCCAGAGTTGTGGACCAGACCTCAAACTTGCCTGTAGGGGTGTCAAAGCCGGGTTTGCCGTCCTTTCGTAAGCCCCCTTTTTGCCATTTCTTGTACTCCATCATGGGCGCTGGGAGCTTCACCCAGCCGCCGGCCGCTTTCACATCTTCGAGGGTGTAACCGGAGCCTTCTAAAGCAAAACGGATCATATCTTCTTCGGTCTGGGGGTATCGATGGCCATAGCCCAAGCGCTGGGCCAATTCCGCCATGATGAGGTAATCGTTGCGGGCTTCCCCCACAGGCTCGATCATTTTCCCCCGCAGGCGGAAGATGGGCCCATAGACCATGTAGGCGTCATTCTCAAACATGGTGGTGGCAGGGAGCACGATGTCGGCATAGGCGGCATCGGCGGTGAGTTGGCGGTCGATACAGGCCAGGAATTCCAGCCTGGAAAGAGTCTCGCGCCAGATAGGGGTCTGCGGCCAAGAGGTGAGCACAGAAGCACCCTGGATGAGCAAGCCTCGGATACGATATGGTTCGCCTTTGAGCACTGAATCCACGAGCCCGCTGGCATGGGACTCGCCGCGATAGTTGCTATAAATTGGGAACCTCTCCCGGGCCAGCGCCAGGTCTAAATCAGGGTTTTCTTGGTTGCAAGAACGATTGATGGGGAAATGGCTGTTTAGCATGGCGAGCCCGATGCCGCCAGGCACATCGAGCTGATCGGCCAGAGCAAACAGGGTGAGCACGGCTCGGATAGCCTGAATCCCACTATTGGAATACTCCAAACCAGTGTACATCACCGGACAGGCGCCAGTGGCGTTGCAGATGCGGCGGGCTAGGTCTCGAATGGTGTCCGCTGGCACTCCGGTGATGGTCTCGGCCACCTCAGGGCGGAAGTGCTGGACATAGGTGGCCAAGGCTTCAAAACCGTGGCACCAGTTTTCGGCGAAGTCCTCGTCATAGAGCTCCTCATCGATCATCACTGCGATCATGCTCAAGGCGAGGGCGCCATCGGTGCCGGGCCGGATAGGGACCCACTGGGCGTTGGTACGGACCGTCGTCTCTGTGCGGCGGGGGTCGATGACCACGATATCGGCACCCCGCCTGGCCGCCGCTTCCAGTCGATGCATGTCCAGAGGAGGTGAATCGGTGGCTGGGTTGGTGCCCCACACCACGAGCATCTCAGCATTCTCCACGTCCGTGAACATGTTGATGAGCATCCGGCCCATGGTCACATGGGGAGCAATCATGGCGAAGGAGACGTAACAGAGCGCTCCTACGCCCATGGTGTTCGGCGAGCCAAAGGGGAACAGAATGTTGGACGCCGAAGATACCGCCACCCCTTTGGGTTGATACATATCACACAGCGAGGAATCGAAAGCGCCACGCCCGGTATAGATGGCCACCGCCTCCGGCCCCGATTCTTCCTTAATTTTATTCAAATTCCCCACAATGATGTCATAGGCCTCATCCCAAGTGATGCGTTCAAATTCATGGGAACCTTTGGCTCCCGCCCGCTTCAGGGGATATTTGAGCCGGTGTTCAGAGTAGATGATCTCCGGTGCATGTTGGGCGCGCCTGCAGATCATCCCCAGGGGATGACTGGTGTCCTGTTTGATATCCACCAGTTTACTGTCCTTAAGACCTACTTCCACCCAACAACCAGCGGGACAAATGCCACAAACGCCTTTCCTCCACTCCAGCCCAAGCCTTTGATCCTCGATTTGATCCTGAACTGATTTCGCCAGTGCCATTTGTATACCTCCCGTTAATTTACCACCCATTATCGGGTTAATGTTCCACTCTGTTTCTCAAGTTAAATTACCACCCTGGGTACACTGTTGAGTTCAGTATTACATAGTAACCACCTCACTGGCAAGGGCTTTATCAGGACGAGGTAGACGCCTGTAGCTCCTCGAGGCCATCATCGAGGGCCTGGGTGAGTACACTGTTTGACAATTGAGCTTTATCATGCTCTAATAAATACAGAGCTGCGTGATGGTAGCCCAATCTGACTGAGGATGTGCACTATGAGGCTTCACGCAGTAGTCGGAGTGTGGCAGGTGGACAGTTGATGCCCTGCCGCAGGGCAGGCTAAGCTCGGACTTGGCTCGAGAGAGTAGTTTGGATGCCAGTCTGCTAGAGCAGAGGCCTTGTTCGGTGGTAAACACGGAGAGTGAGCTGGGTTCGAGATAGAGGGTATCGATCCGTGGAGGGTGCTTGAGGAAGTGCCCTCCACTTTTTTCTCAACCATGATTGAACAGGGCAAAACGGTTAGGGTCATTCTGATATCGGAGGGGCAAATGCAACTCAAAGGAACCAAGACGGGAAAGAATCTCTGGGCTGCCTTCGCTGGAGAATCGGAGACATACAACAGGTACATTTATTTTGCCGATGCAGCCAGGGAGGCAGGTCACCATGATGTAGCTGACGTTTTCTACGAATTAGCTGCAAATGAAGGAGAGCATGCCAAGAAACAGTTCGAGTTCCTTGGCGGAGTCGGCGACGTTAGACTCAACATTGAGAAAGCTGCTGAGCATGAGCATCGCCAATATGAAAAGGTTTATCCAGAATTCGCCCGAGTGGCACGGGAGGAGGGCTTGCTCGAAATCGCCGATTTTTTCGAGAGGATGAGCAAAGTTGAACAGACTCATGAGCAGAGGTGCCTGGACCTTTTGAAAAGCCTGGATGGGATCGAGGAATTCAAAGGAAGGACGGTGTTGCGCTCCGCCACGGCCATGGCTCAAACCACGCTGCCAGATCAGGCCAACACTGCCGGCTTCGTCCATGGGGGAGAGCTTATGAAGATGATGGACAACGCTGCCGGGGTGGCAGCCATACGCCATTGCCAGAAAAATGTGGTGCTTGCCCGGGTGGAGGAAATCAACTTTCATCGGCCTGTACGGGTAGGAAGCCTGATACTGATAAATGCTAGACTTACCTTCGTCAGCCGCTCCTCCATGGTAGTAAGGGTTGAGCTTGATACCGAGTCCCCCATTAGCGGTAAGAGAAGTCGGGCCCTAACGGCCTATCTCATTATGGTAGCTTTGGATAAGGATGGGAGCCCCACTGAAGTGCCCCCCCTGCTGATAAGCACTGAAGAACAGGAGAGGCTCTTCAACGAAGGTAAAGCCAAATATGAAGCATACAAGAAATCAACTGCCAAAAACCAACTTGGACGAGGGTAATGGTGCCCCATTTCCCGCAGCTGTTTCAGTTCTTCGTCTTGTGCCTTCTCCCCTGTGCCACATTGTAGCCAAGGTATCTCTTGCCGCTAAAGAACTAGCGGATTATAATGGAGATGCGGGCAAAACTAGAATCCTGGTTGGGAATAACATTTCGCCTGGTTAAGAGGCTTGCAGGAAAGGAGGATGGGATGGTCAAAGCCGAAATGAATGATATCCTGCCCTTAGACATCTACTTCGACTATCTTTGACCCTATGTCTACAATGCAGCAGTTTGGCTGCTAAGGGTGCAGGAGGACATTGGGCCGAGATTAGTTATCAATTGGCGGTATTTCAGTCTAGAGCAGGTCAATAATCAGCAGGGACCTCAATGGAAGATTTGGGAACAGCCTGAAGACTATTCCAGTCGGGGAATACGCGCCTTCCGCGCCGCCGAGGCTGCCCGACAGCAGGGCGAAGCTACCTTCGGCCGCTTCCATATCGCCTTACTCAGAGCGAGACACGAACAGCGCCGAGATATAGCCGATATGAACACCCTTGCTGAAGTGGCTGAGGGCGTTGGCCTAGAGATGACTATGTTTCAAAGGGACCTCAGTGACCGCGGGCTATTGATTAAGCTTGCAGAGGACCATACCTTCGCCGTGGAGACGTTGGGTGTTTTCGGCACCCCCACCTTGGTCTTCCCAGAAAGGCAAGCCATCTTCCTAAAGATGTCATCGCCACCGTCACCTGAGGAGTGCCTCTCCGCCTTCACTGAACTCCATCATCTGGTAGACCGAAGGCGATACATCCAGGAAATAAAGAGACCTCAAATCGCCAACGCATAATGCCTGTATATGGGCTTAAATATGCCAAGGCTTCTCTACTCGTACGCGATATGGTCCGAAGCATTCTTTCCTGTAAGGTCTGTCTCTAGCTCCCAGGGATCATCGTCGTGATTACTATCTGGCCCTTAGGCTTTAGAACACGGCTGAATTCGATCAGCACCTGGTCGAAATTATCCTCTGGCGAAAGGTCAAAAAGGACGAAGCTAGATTTGGCTTCCTCTTGGATGATGTCCTGGGGCTTAGACCCTACCAGGGTGAGACTACGTGGGCGAGGTAGCGTGCTCTAGAGCTGGCTACGGGATACCCCTGGGCTGGGATTCTCTTGAAAAAAGCTCCCCCTAGACAGGGGGAGGTAGTGCTATAACCTTTTCTCAGGTGGGCTGAAAAAAATTAACCAACTTCTGGACGCAAACCGCTGGGGGGAAGAAATGACCAGCGTTGAAGACTTAACCCAATCTTTAGGCAGAGAATTATTCACTTTAGTCCAAAAAGAGACTCGGCCA
>JBHIBU010000111.1:0-4710 GCA_046759245.1 Dehalococcoidia bacterium
CCCTTCCCCTCATCGAGGTTCACCTCTCCAATATCTACGCCCGGGAGAAGTGGCGGCAAAGATCAGTGATTGCCCCCATTGCCAGGGGGCAGATAAGCGGTCTTGGCTGGAGGGGATACATCGCTGCTTTAGATATCCTGGTTGCTGAATCGGGAAAGGCAAGCCCATGAGCCATCGCCTGGAGAAGCTGCGCCAGAGGCTAGCTGAAAACGAGCTTGATGCCATCCTCATCTCCCAGGGGGAGAATCGCCGCTACCTTTCCGGCTTCACCGGCTCGGCGGGCTTCCTCCTCGTATCGCAGGAAAGGGCCATCCTGGCCACTGACTTTCGCTATGTCGAGCAGGCGCAGAGCCAGGCTCCAGATTTTGACATCGTCCAAATAGAAGGGGAGCTGCCAAAGTGGTTTCCCGATCTGGCCTCCTCGCTGGGGGCGAAAAGAATAGGCTTTGAGGCCAAGGACCTTTCCTTCTCTACCCATCGACAGCTAATAGCTACGGTGGGCGGGAAAAAGCTGGTGCCCACCGAGGAGA
Source organism: Dehalococcoidia bacterium (assembly GCA_046759245.1). Lineage (GTDB taxonomy): Bacteria > Chloroflexota > Dehalococcoidia > E44-bin15 > E44-bin15 > JBHIBU01. Next base: position 531 of record JBHIBU010000111.1, read on the forward strand.
TGGTGGAGTCCCTGCGCTCGATAAAGGATGAGGGGGAGCTGGAGCTTATCACGAGGGCGGTGGAGCTTGCCGATGCCGCCTTCGAGGGGGTGGCCCCGATGATTCATCCCGGGATGAAGGAAAAAGAGGTGGCCTGGGAGCTGGAGAAATTCCTTCGAGAAAGAGGCAGCGAAACCATCCTCTTCGAGTTTATCGTTGCCTCGGGAGCAAATTCCGCCCTGCCCCATGCCAGGTCATCCGATCGCGTCCTTCTCCCCGGCGAGCCCCTGCTCATCGACTTTGGGGCTCGGTTTCAAGGTTATTGCAGCGACCTCACCAGAACCCTCTACCCTGGCAAGGAGGACAAAACCTTCGCTAAAGTATATGACCTTGTCCTTGGTGCCCAGCTTACCGCCATCGCAACTATCGAGGCCGGGATGAGCGGGGAGCAGGCTGATGCCCTTGCCCGGACGGTTATCGAGCAGGGAGGCTATGGGGAGGCCTTTGGGCACGGGCTGGGACACGGGGTCGGGCTTACCCTCCATGAGCAGCCCCGCCTGGGAAAAGGCTCCTCAACCATCCTTGCCGATGGCATGGTGTTCACCATCGAGCCCGGCATATATATCAAGGGCTGGGGTGGGGTCAGGATCGAGGATATGGTGGTCGTGGAAAAGGGAAAGGTCAGGGTGCTCTCCCAGGCTAAAAAGATGGATTGAACTGCTGAACAGGGCAGCGATAGCCATAAAGCACTACAATCTGAATCTAGGCCTAGTTCGAAAAGAGGGCGAAGAAATGATTAGCACCAGCGAGCTCAAGAAGGGGATCACCATCGAACTTGAGGGAGGGCTTTACCAGATCGTTGACTGGCAGCATATCAAGATGGGGCGAGGCAGCGCCCAGGTCAGACTGAAGCTTCGCGACATTCGGGCCGGGCACACCATTGAGCGCACCTTCCAGGCGGGGGAGAAGTTCTCCCGAGCGCGCCTCGACCGCCGAGCGGTACAATTCCTCTACTCAGACGGCGAGCTTCACTATTTCATGGATTCGGAGAGCTTTGAGCAGATCGCGCTCAACCCTGAGCAGCTAGGCGATGCCCTCGATTACCTCAAGGAAGGCATGTCCCTGGAGATACTCAGCTACAAGGATGAGCCCATCAGTGTGGAGCTACCCAACTCTGTGGAGCTGGAGGTTGTTGACACCGGTCCCGCCTATAAAGGGGATACAGCAACAGCGGGGAACAAGCCAGCCAAGCTGGAGACAGGCATCACTATTCAGGTCCCCCTTTTCGTAAATAACGGGGACATCGTGCGCGTTGATACCCGCACCGGGGCGTATCTGGAGAGGGTTAGCTCACAATGAAGATCTATTCCGTAGCCGAGGTAACAGGCTACCTCAGGGAACTCTTGGAAACCGATAGCCTGCTTGCCGACCTCTGGATCAGCGGCGAGGTCTCCAATCTATCGGAGTCAGCGGCGGGGCATCTCTACTTCACCCTCAAGGATGAGGCAAGCCAGTTAAGATGCGTGCTCTTTCGCCGAGGGAGGCTCGCCCTCCCCTTAGAAAACGGCGTAGCTGTGGCGGCGCATGGTCGCATCTCCATCTATGAAGTGGCTGGCGCCCTCCAGTTCTATGTGGACCTGGTGCAACCTGAAGGGATAGGCATTCTCCACCTCGAGTTTGAGCGCCTCAAGGCGAAATTGGAGGAGGAGGGGCTCTTCGATGTCGCTCGCAAAAGGGGACTCCCTCCCTTTCCCAGCCGCATTGGGGTGGTCACCTCGCCCACTGGCGCTGTCTTTTTCGACATCGCCAATATCATCTCCCGGCGTTATCCCTTAGTGGAGCTGGTCCTCTCGCCAACCCCGGTGCAGGGAGATGGCGCCACAGAGGGAATTGTTCACGCCTTCGAGGCCCTAAATGAGACCGAGGGCATCGATCTTGTTATCCTGGCTCGCGGTGGTGGCTCCCTTGAGGAGCTTTGGGCCTTCAACGAGGAAAGGGTGGCCCACGCCATCTTTTCCAGCAAAGCGCCGGTGATCAGTGGAGTGGGACACGACACCGACTCTACCATCGCCGATTTCGTTGCCGACCTGCGCGCCCCCACACCCTCGGCAGCGGCAGAACTGGCGGTGCCCCATGGCTCCGAACTGGAAAGCCGCATCCTTTCCTGTCGAAGGTCGCTAGTGGCCGCCCTCTGGGGCGAGATCTCTCAGCGTCGTAGCGAGGTAGCTTACACGGGGGGTCAACTCAAATCCCTCTCTCCAGATGTCGGTCGGTATCGGCAGCGTATTGAGGAACTCACCAAACTAGCATCGATGCATCTCGGCAACTTTCTCGCCATTGACAGAGAGAAACTCCGCAGCCAACAAATGCAGCTCAGCACCCTAAGTCCTACAGCCACACTAAGTCGCGGTTATGCCCAAGTGCAGCATTCCGCCAGCAGGGAGGTCATCTCTCGAATAGCCCAACTCCAGCGCGGCGATATCATCGATGTTTGGGTGAGCGATGGCCAGTTCAAAGGCAGGGTCACCGGGTTAAGGAAGGGGCTACAGGCATGGATGAGCAACTTTCCTTCGAAGAAGCGCTAAATCGACTAGAGAAGATAGTTCAAACCCTGGAGGCGGGAGGGCTGACCCTGGAGGAGGCGCTCTCCCTCTTCGAGGAGGGGATGCACCTTGCCCAGATATGCAGCCAGCGGCTGGATACTGCCGAGCTGAAGATCAGCCAGCTTCAAACCGCCTTTGAACAAGCGATAGAAAACAAGGGTGAATCCCCTTGCTAAGAGCTGACCTCCACATCCACACCGCTTACTCATCGGACTGCGGCACATCGCTAGAGAATGTTATCGCTCGCTGCCTTGAGATTGGCATCAACTGCGTTGCCGTGACCGACCACAATACCATAGCAGGCGCCCTCGAGATGAAAAGGATGGCCCCCTTTACCGTGATTGTTGGCGAGGAGATTCAAACCCTCTCCGGGGAGGTCATCGGTTACTTCCTCAGCGAGGAGATTCCCAGCCGACTTCCCGCTGAGGAAACGGCACACCTCATTAAAGAGCAAGGGGGACTGGTGTGCATCCCTCACCCCTTCGATCGCCTGCGTCCTTCCACCCTGCGTCGCCAACATCTAGAGACCCTGCTCCCTCATATTGACATTGTCGAAGTATTTAATTCGCGTGTTCCCCTGAGCCGCCATTCTGCCAGTGCTCTTCTCTTCGCTCAAAATCACGGTCTCCTCGCCAGCGCAGGAAGCGACGCCCATACCGCTGCTGAGATCGGTAGCGCCTATGTGGAGATGCCCGAGTTCAATGACAGGGAGGAGTTTTGCCTTGCCCTGGCCAAAGGAAAGGTCGTGGGACAAAGAGCCAGACTCTGGGTTCACCTATGGAGTAATTGGGCCAAGCTGGGGAAATACACAAAAGGGCGATAGACCGAAAGCTTGAGGCTGACTCCCAGGCGTGGTATCGTATAAACATGACGCCAAAGTTCGAAAAAGGCGCAAAATATAAGATTGGTTGGTTCTCCACAGGGAGAGACGCCGCAGCCCGCCAACTCCTGCGAGCGGTATGGCGCAGCATAAGCAAGGGCGAGATAAAGGCCGAGATCTGCTTCGTTTTTAGCAACCGGCAGCAGGGCGAAAAAAGGGAAAGCGATCTTCTTTTCAAACTGGTGCATAGCTACCAGATTCCGCTCATCTGCTTATCATCGAAGAGATTCAAGGAAGGCTTTGGCGAGGGATGGCGCCCCGAGTTCGAAAAAGAGGCGATGAGGCAATTGGAGGGCTTTCACCCTGACCTGTGTGTCCTTGCTGGCTACATGCTCATCGTGGGCGAGGAGTTATGCCACCGCTATCCTATGATCAATCTTCACCCCGCAGCCCCCGGAGGCCCCAAGGGGACGTGGCAGGAGGTGCTCTGGAGGCTTATCGAGGAGGGGGCAGCGGAGACTGGTACTATGATGCACCTGGTGACACCCCAGCTTGACGAGGGTCCGCCAGCGACCTATTGCACCTTCCCCCTAAGGGGTGAGCCCTTCGACAGATACTGGGATGAGATAAAGGGGCGCTCCGTAGAGGAGGTGAAGGCGGAGCAGGGCGAGAGAAATCCCCTCTTCAGGCAGATCCGAAAGCATGGCCTGGCCAGGGAGTTTCCCCTGATCATCGCCACCCTAAAGGCCTTCAGCGAGGGCAGGGTAAGAATAGAGGA
>JBHIBU010000112.1:0-4678 GCA_046759245.1 Dehalococcoidia bacterium
GGCAGCATCATAGGAGGCGAAGGAGTGGAGCAGATAGCGACGGGATTGAGCAACATATGGGAGTTGTTCACACTGATGTCCTACTTTGTCCTGCCCATCGTTCTACTTGTCCTATGGATGTGGCGGCGCAGCATCGTCTTCGCCATTCCTGCGATTCTGTCTGTGATCCTTACCATGCCGCTGGTAGCTGAGTATGGCTGGCATTATACCGCGCCGATGATGGCCCTGGCCATCGGCTTGGGATTGAAGTTGCTCTACGACGCGGTTGTGTCGCGTCGGTTGGTGATATGAGGCAAACAGATGGCACAATATCTGATAAACCCAAAGACGGGGCAGGTTGTACTTCCTGCTGTGCCCTTGGCTGAGGCAGGACTGATAGCTCAGGGGTGGAAACCAGCAACCCCCGATCAAATTCAGGCTGCCCAGGCAGCTCCATCGCCACCTACCCAGCCCGAGGCACCCGCTCCCAGCAAACCACCGGCTGCGCCAACTAAAACCCCTTCCAAACCCTCACCACCTCCTGCGGGTACAACGCTCACCCCCAGTCACACATTGTTTGTCCCCGGGATAGGGGATACCGGCATCAGAAAGGACGGCACTGTCAGCAGCATCAGAGCTGTACTCTCGAACTTGGATAAAATCAAGGCGCTTGGCATTCTCAGCGATGTGGGGCTGGGGCAGGTAGAAGCCTATCAGAAGGCGCAGAAGGAGATAAAGGCAGGAACAGTTAAGGTGCCAGCGGAGTTAGCCTTTACCCCTGTGGCCGCTATCCTTCCCGCTATGCAGCCCATCCAAGAGAAGGCCCAGGAGGTGTGGAAGCAATGGGAGACAGAGGGCAAGAAAGCATGGGCTGACCTGGGTTCCGGGCAATACTTTGTCGATGACAAGGGCAAGAAAATAGAGACCGAGAAGCAGTGGCTTGGCCAGGTTAAGAAGCAATTTCTGGCGCAGGACAGCGCTCTCACCATCAAGCCAACCGTTAAGGTGACGCAGCTTGCGGCCCTTCACACCCTGCGCGGCGGTGGCTATGTCAAGGATAGCCAGATAACGTCTGCCAAGGTCGAGCAGCTAATCACCGACAAGGGCAATTCGGTTGCCATCAGGACGCTCATAGATGCCGGGTTTGAGAACCCCCAAAAGATGATTAGCGAAGCCCAGCAGAGGCTCAGGATTCGGGAGCAGTACGCCGACTTCATCAAACAGGATAAGACGTTGGATTCCTTGGCGCTCGTCGAAGCCTACAAGGATAAGGATTTATCCAAAGTGGTTAAGGAACTTAAATCTGTCGGTTACGAAGGGCTTACAGTCAAGCAGCTAGAATCCTTGGAACGGGTTAGTACCGACACAAGAGTTCTGGAGAAATATAAGGGGCCTGACGGCTTTAACCTCATCAAAATCTACCAAGAGTTAAATAATCCCCTTTCTAAACTGACGGCTTCCCAACGCCAAGCCTTAAAAGATGCCACAGAACGCAACTTTAATCCTGACGACCGACAGGCTGCCGAGTACTTGGCTTTGCCAGAGGTGGACTGGGCCAAATGGCACAAGTTGTCGAGCAATACACGTAAATCGCTACGTCCTGTCGGCGAAATCCCATACAAAGAATGGGTGGGATATCTAGAGAAGCCGGAATACATGAGAGCGGGACTTGTCCCTCAAGTCAGTGCTGCGGCCTATGCCAAACTGGGTCCCGCAGCTAGAGAGGCAGTGTCGGTAAAACTAAGTGCATGGGAAAACTTCACACCTTGGCGCGAGGAGCTTGGCGAGAAAGCAAGCTCCCTCGGTGCACTTACCCTAGCTGGTGAAATAATAGTGCCAGGAGTATATCTTGCTCGTCGTTGGGGCAATCTAAAGCCCTGGGAAAGAGGAGCAGGTATAGCTCTTGATGTTGCCTCTATCATTCCAGGGATTGCCTTGCTTTCGGCAGGTAGGCGAGCGGGGCTTGGACTAACTAGGGCTGGTGGTAGAACATTACTGGCCGAGGTGAAAGCGCCCTTAACCACGATTTTGCACCCCATACAATCAGCCAAGATCCTAGCCTATCCAATTGAAACTGCTCTTAGGTTGAAGAAATTACCTCTTAGCGCTGCTGAGTTAAGGGTTCACACTATCAAGATACCGGTGAAAACAATAGGCACGCCTATGGAGGCAAAACTGGCTAGGGATATATTGATGGATCAAGCACTTAAAGGCAAAGGGCCCACAGTGCTTGTGGGTGGCAGAAGGATTGTAGTTACTCCTACAGCACTGCAAAAGGTGACGGCTGGAGTAGGGGTACATACGGCAGGTGATATGAGGCCCTTCTTAGGTGGAGCTATTATAGCAAAAGGCAGAGAAGGGGGACTATTTGTATCCTCTAGTCTGCACTCAAGATTCACTATAGCTAGTGCCTTTGGAGATATGGCTAAGAAAGGTATGCCAGGGGCACTAATCATCACAGATAAGAGGATACTATCTCGGCTTGTTCCATCAGGGAAGATTTATCGTGGGACAGTAGAGATGGAAAAGGTGCTAAGAGCAGGTGAGAGATTGCCTGCGCCCTCACAAATACTTTTCACCCGAGATATGAGTGGTCGTAAACTTGCCCTTCTTATCATAGGCGAGCCACTCAGCAAGAGACAAATAGCCAAGCTCAAGATAATGGGTTCAGTGGACTTGGTAAGGGACATATTTAGACCTTCGTATAGAATAGAGGTTAGGCTGCTGGATCAACTTGCAGATATAGGTAAAGAAGCCAAGGCGGTCGAGAAGGAACTGAAGTTGGCCAAGAAAGCTGGTAATCTTAAACGCACAAAGGTGCTCAAGGCCAAACTGGATGAACTTAATAGCACGGCTAGAAGGCTTACTAAACAGATAGACAGAGCTACCGCAGGCAGGGTAAGAGCAGGAGTATTGGGCTTCGGGGATTTCCTTGACACTGACATGTATAGAGACTATGCCACGCGAGATCCTGATGGATTCGCCAAGTGGGTTAAAGGACATGGGGCCAAGACAAGAAAGAGAATACTAGGTAATCTTCCCCCTCGAACTAGGGCGACTATCCTGAGGCGCATCGCGGCAGCTGGTAGAGCCCTGACAAGGGGCAGAACATATAGCGGTTCAGATGAATCCAGGGCACGATTGCAACGATACTATAAGGCAAGAACTGACAGATACTACACGTTCCCTGCTCCTCCTGATATTACTAGACTCCCAACAACTAGAGAACGTATGATTCCCAGGGTCGCTGTCCCTATTCTAAGAGGGCTTCAAGAAATGCCTCCTAGGACACCCGCAAGAGTGCCTTCAAAGCCACCGATGACAATACCCCCAAGGCTACCTCCGGGGCGTCCATATCGCCCGAAAATAGAAATCAAGCGCGTTGTGGGTAGACCCAAAACGAACCCCGGTGTAATAAGCTGGAAGCAGGGCGTCGTGAGAATAACCATAAAGCCCCCCTATCGAAGGGGGAGGCAGGATGTCGCCTACACGCGCATCAAGCCCCCAACGAAGGGTAGAGGCAGCCCGCAACTCACCATAACAGTGAAGAGGGGCAAACCACCTAAGAAGATAGAGTTAGGTATGGGTGTGACGAAGGCCACCATCATAAGAGGCAAGCGCATAGACTTCGCCAGAACGCCCAAGGGGGAACTCGTCAAACACCGGGGACCAGGGCTGCTACGAGACGATGGAAAGATCGTAAGGCAGAAGCGCGGAAGCGTTTTGGTTTAGATGGGAAGGAGCTACAGCATGAAAATGTACTATGGGCCACGCGCACGGAGACGCATGGGCAGACGCGGGCGCAGGAATGGCTACCCGCGCCGGGCAAAGAGTGCCATCACGTACCATGGCCGCAGAGGACGACCGCTAATACACGTCACCAAATCGGATAAGGAATACATCATGGTGCGTGCAAAAGGTGGAGGTACAAAGCGCCTCTATGCGGGCTCGCGCTATTCGCCAGCCCGAAAGCCGAGGACAAAGAAGATAAGGCTAGTGCTGAACTGAGGAATTGAAATATGAAGAGGTGGCAGAGGTATCTAGCAGTTGCCGTGGCGGGAAGCATAGCTATCGCGCTGCTTTCCGTCCTGACTAGCGGTGCCCAAACCGGAACGGTGGTAACCATTGAGGCACCAAATGCCGTGGATGTTCAGTTCACTGCTAGAGTGGGCATAGGTAACGTGACCGACTTCGATGCCGCCAACTACGATGTGTCTTTTGACCCGGCTGTGCTTCAGGTAATTGATGTCACCCCCGGTCTGATCGGTGGCACCACGATCCCTGCTGACATGTGGGGCGTGATCACGCCTAGCACGATAAGAGTAATACATAACATCCCCGGGGTTCTAGGAGCAACCGGCTCTGGATACCTAGCAGAGATACACTTCAGCGTTCTCGGAGTGGTGGGTGAGTCCAGCACCATCACTCTCTCTAATGGGGTGATTGGTGACATTTACGCCAATGAGCTACTGGCGACTTGGATAGGGGATTCGGTGTCTGTCTATAAACTTGGCGACGCCAACGGCGACAACACCGTGAACAGTCTCGATATAACCCAAGTCGAACGAATCGTATTGATGCTGGATGTGGAGACGCTGGGGGCTGACGCCAACAGCGACGGCAGCGTAAATGCACTGGACATTACCCGAATTGAGCAGATTATCATGGGGATCTAAAGTGCCAACTATTGCTATTATGG
>JBHIBU010000113.1:0-4595 GCA_046759245.1 Dehalococcoidia bacterium
TATTCCTCGAAGAAGTCGAAGCCGATGGACTTGGGTCCCCTGGCCACAAGCCACTCCGCCGACTCCGGTGGGAAGAACGGGGACTGCGTGAAGTAGTCGGGCCAGGTGCCGTACATCTTGTCGGTCCAGTCGGTGCGCAGCAGGACGATATCGCCCTGGCGTACCTGATCGGCACCACCGCGCTTCAGGTCATCGATCGTGATACCGTGGTTGGCCTCGACGAACGAGAGGTCGAGGGTAATCGCCTCCCCCATGACCTGCTCCAGGCGAATCTCGGCCGTGGTGATGCCGTCCCTGAACACATGCAGGGGGGAATCGATGTGGGCACCGGTGTGCAGGCTCTGGTGGACGCTCGTCACTTGCCAGAAGCCCGGACCTCGATGGTGCTGTGTCAGCTCTACCTTCATATTGGTAGAGGGCGGGCTCATAGTATGGGTATCTACCGTGACGGAGAGGTCAATGAAATGGGGCATAGCGATCTCCTTTAACCACTCTTCAGCTGGCGGCCTCTTCATCCGCCTTGACGACACCGATCAGGGAATCCAGGAGCGCCTGGTCCGAGCGCAGGTCAGCGCTCGTGCCATCGTAGACAATACGCCCGCGATTCATTACCACGGTGCGCTCAGAGAAGTCCAATGCGATCCCGCTGTGCTGCTCGACAAGGACAATCGATAGGCCCTCATCGGTGCGCAACGTGTTCATAGCCTCTATCAGGTCCTCGATGATCACAGGGGCAAGACCCTCCGTCGGCTCGTCCATCAGAAGCAGGGACGGGTTACCGGACACTTCCCTCGGCTGGGGGTATTGAGAAATAACCTTAACATTGCAGACCCACACCCTCCAAAACCGCTACCCTCGCGCCATAGCCCGTTTCTCCTCGTTGTGGGGTCTGCAACCTTAATAGGAGACAAGGCTCGGCAATAGGGTAGCAATGTGGGGGAATATTACCAGTATGATCGTAACAATAATCAATGCAACCAGAAAGGGGAATATCCCTTTATAGATACTCTCAAGAGGTACCTCAGGAGCAATCCCTTTGAGGACAAATACATTTACCCCGACAGGCGGTGTGATAACACCCATCTCGGCCACCAATACAACGATGACCCCAAACCAGATGGGGTCAAATCCAAGCTTTTCAACTATCGGGAAAAAGATGGGGATGGTCACCACAACCAGGGCCATCGAATCCATGAAAAAGCCGCCTATGAAATAAATAAGGATAAGGACCGCCATAACCGCCAGCGGGGGTATGGCAAGGTTCCCTATCCAATAAGCTAATGCGAAGGGTATGGTAGATATCGCCATGAAATGACCAAAGATGACAGCCCCGGTGATAATGAATATCACCATACAGCCTGTGCGCAGGCCGTCCTTACCAGCCTCAACAAACTTCTGCCAGCTAAGTTGTCGTCGGCCCAGTCCAATGAGCACGGCGCCACCCGCGCCAATGGCTCCCGCCTGCGTGGGGCTGAACCAGCCTAAGAATAACCCTCCGATAGCCAAAAGAAATAGAATGCCGGCCTCGATAAGTCCCGTGAGCACTTTGATCTTTTCCTTCCAGCTGGTTGGAACCCCGGGAGGACCGATAGCGGGATTGCGCAGGCAAAGAAAAGCCACGGTTGCGACAAAAGACAGGGTAAGGAGTATCCCCGGCAATACACCGGCAATGAATAGTTTGCCTATGGATTCTTCCACCAATATACCATAGACGATTAGTATGGTGCTCGGCGGGATAAGAATGCCAAGCGTGCCGGCTGCAGCCACGGTACCGGTAGCCAGAGTGTCATCGTAGTCATACTTCTTCATCTCCGGCAGCGCTATCTTGCCCATTGTAGCTGCTGTAGCCGTGCTCGAACCGCATATGGCCCCAAACCCGGCGCAGGCGAGCACGGTCGCCATAGTAAGGCCGCCGCGCAGATGTCCTACCCAAGTATAGGCTGTCTTGTAAAGCCTTTGGCTGATGCCCGAAGCGAAAGCGAAGCTACCCATGAGGATAAAGAGAGGGATAACGCTTAAGGGGTAAGAGGAGAACATCTGGAAGATATCCTGGGCGAGAAGACTCAGGGCCGGTTCCAGACCAGCTAAATAGGCAAAACCAACAGTTCCGACAAATGCCATAGCGAAAGCCACCGGCATTCTGAGGAGAAAAAGGAGGAGTAGAAGAGCAATACCGACAATGCCTGCGGTAACCGAGCTCATCTTTTCACCACCCTGACTATCGCCCTAAGAAACTGAAAAAGAAGCACCAAACAGATCGGAATACTGGCAAGGGCTATACCATAGGCAAAAGGATAAAGGGGTATGCGGGCAGTCGCGCTTCCCTCGCCTCCGGTTTGAAAGGAATAGCCAAGTACGCACAGGCGCCAAATAATCAGAATGAAGAGGCCTAACCCAAACAAATGAATGATGCTGTCGATCACTGCTTGTAAACGCTTTGGCAGGATAACCATAAAGAATTCGACTTGAACATGTCTGCCGAGAAGAAGCGCAGATGCCGCAGCGAAAGATATTGCCACTATCTGGGCCAGCATCACGACGTCAAGGGCGCCAAAGACAGGTCGCAGAAAGAGCTTGGCCCCGATTACATCGATGCAGGTGAGCAGCAGCATCACAAGCAGCCCCGCAAGGCCTATCCACTCGAACCAGTCACTTAAGCGGCGGTTTAATTTTTCAAACTTCTCTAACATCGGTGTGGACTTAGGCTTACATCACCATCCACCTTTATGTATGGACTTGCCGCCACCCCAGCCCCTCCCACGAGGGGCGGGGAGATATGGCAGTATTGGCTTGAAGGGGGGATCGAGGGATTAAATAAAGGGTTAATTCGGATTAGGGCCTTATCTCGGCAGGACCGGTTGCTGAACGGATTTTCAATTCCATCTGCTTTGCCGTCCAGTACACAATTCGCTCCTTTAGGAATTTGATCCAGCCCTTGACCTCCGCCTCGGAATACCCTTTTTTTACCATTGTTTTTACATAGTTATCGACTACGGGTGCTACGGCCTGCTTCCACTTTTCTACCTCCGCTGGGGATAACTCAATATACTCAACACCTTTCTTCTCACCGAACTTTTTACCTACCAAATCGATTTCGTTCCACATCAAGGCATATCGCTCGCTAAACTCTCCCGAGAGCCGGGCAAAGATCTCTTTGATATCCCCAGGCAGACTATCATATTTGGCCTTGTTCATTGCCACATAAAAGGGATAGGTGTTGCCCACTTGCCAGCTTATGGTTGTGTACTTGGCAACTTCAGCAAAGCGGAATGTCTTGATTGTTTCGTAGGGCGTATAGACTCCGTCGTTTACACCTTTGCCGATCGCGTCATAAACTTCCATCATCGGAGTCGGAGCGGGGGTGCCGCCCAGAGCCTTGATAATATCCCCTGCGACTCCCGGTGCTCTTATCGTTAGCCCTTTCAAATCCCCCAGCCTCCGCACCGGCTTCCTGGATATCACAAGACTGGGCGCGGCACCATTCATCCAGAGCACCTTAACCTTATCCCATTCCTTCGGCTTTACTTGATCATAGAAATCATTCACAACATGGGAGGCCACCCAAGCACTCGGGTAGCCCAAAGGCGTGCCAGCCGCTTCGGTGACAGGCATACGACCGGCTGTATAAAACACATGCGCATAGCCTATGTCAGCAATTCCCGTTTCTATTCCGTTGTACATAGCTGGAGCCTTAAGTAGGGAACCGCCGGCAAAGTATTGAATCTTCACCCTCCCTTTGGTGCGCTTTTCCACCTCCGCAATGAATTCTTCACAGATTTTGGACTGTTTAGCTGGGGTAGGGAAAAAATTGGCGAATTTCAGCGTTATCACTTTCCCTTGAGCATAGGCCCTTTCCAGGGGTAGGAGAACTGTCACTAGCCCCAAGCAAAGGATCCCCATGACGATTAATAGTTTCTTCTGGCTCATCGTTAATACCTCCTTTCTAAATGATACGAACTCGCTTTTGTGGGCCAGCGACTGAGAACTCAAAACTGGCCCCCCCCGCAACCCTTCGCCGGCTGCTGCGCTGCGGCTGGAAAGCTAAGAGCCAAGAGCATAGCGCCTAGAGCAAGGCAAAAGACTTTTTTACTCATGTCTTTCCTCTCTGTCTCTGTCTGAAAGGGCCTCTAGTTGGAAAAACAAAAAAGCCAGCTACACCCTGGCAATAATTACCAGAGCGGCTGGCTTTAAACCCTTCTCTCAATGTCCCGCTCCAAGCAACAGTTCCCTGTCCCTCCGTTGGCCTCACATCACGCTGGAAGCCTTATCAATGCTGGGGGAGGCTCTTACTTATTGGCTTATTACTAAGAGACCAATATCACAGTGGAAAGGGTTGTCAATCCTCACAGGACGCAATTAAACGACGCTTTAATTGAGTCCTGTGCGTCGCCATATAAAGAAACGGCGGCCCGATGTGGACCGCCGCTTGTGGGCTATGGGAATGGCCTCGCTAATCTTGTTTAAGTACCGTGTAACCCACGGGTGGAATAAAAAGACCGCAAGTCGAGATGATCCTTTAATGCGTGGTCGTGCTTGAAGTGGAAATTAATGCCTGAATCGTCCCTTGGAGCTGCTGCATGGTGAAGGGCTTAACA
>JBHIBU010000114.1:0-4499 GCA_046759245.1 Dehalococcoidia bacterium
ACCCGGTGATCCAGGAGGCTGACATTCTGCTCAAGCTCTCAGACAAGGCAGATGGACTTCGAGCAGAGAAGACAGTGTGTCAGACCGGCCTCTGCACCGACGAGGAAATCCCCTTTAGCAAGCTGGGAATAGAGAAATTCGGCAGAGATGTCTTTGGCAACATGATTGCCCTGGGGCGCTTGATGTCCTTGGTGGGGGTTGAGCTCTCTGACGAGGAGTTGGCCGAGGTTCTTCCCCTTAAGTACAAAGAGGAAAATATGAATGCCGTGCATTTCGGCTACTATCTGAAAGAGGAAGACCTGGGGCGAGGCCCCACCTCGAGAAAGAGGCGCGAGTTTGATTTCTCCAGTAAGCAGCCAGGGACAATAGACCCGGAAGTTGAGAGCGAGGCCTGACCGGGCAGCATCGGCCACGCCCTTGGCCGCGAGTAGCTTCGAGCACGCTTTTTGGGCGTAGTGCCTGCCCTTGTGCCACGCTGTTGGGAGAAGAAAGAAGCGAAATGAAGAAAGAGGAAACCCATGAGCTATGGCCGCGGATCAGGTAGCGCCAGTTATCTGCCTACAGGTTCGCGGATGTGGTCATCAAAGCGGTATGCCGAGATGCATCGCCGCTCGCTACAGGATCCTGAGGGGTTCTGGTCCGAGGAGGCGCGGAAACTCGACTGGTATAAGACCTGGGACCGCGTTCTCGATTGGGATCCACCTTATGCGCGGTGGTTTGTCGGCGGCAGGCTCAATGCCTGCTATCAATGTGTTGACCGCCATGTAAAGACCTGGCGGAGGAGCAAAGTGGCGATATACTGGGAGGGAGAGCCGGGGGAGACAAGGGTATTGAGCTATTCTACCCTTTTCCGGGAGGTCAACCACTGCGCCTCGGTATTACAGAAGCTTGGGGTCAAAAAGGGGGACCGGATTGCCCTTTATCTTCCTATGGTCCCTGAGCTTCCTATTTTTATGCTCGCCTGCGCCCGAATTGGGGCGGTGCACACCGTGATCTTCTCTGGATTCAGCGCCCAGGCGATAGCCGACAGGGTCAATGATACCGGGGCAAAGGTCATCATCACCGCCGATGGGGGATATCGCCGAGGCAAGATCGTGGCGCTCAAGGAGATGGCTGATGAGGCGGCAAAGCTCTGCCCCTCAGTGGAAAAGATGATCGTGGTTAAGAGGACGGGGGAGCCGGTGTCGATGACAGAAGGAAGGGACTTGTGGCTTTCCTCCCTGCTCGATGAGGTGGAGAAGGTTGTTCAGCCTGAGCCGATGGATTCTACCCATCCGTTATATGTCCTCTATACCTCAGGGACTACAGGGAAGCCAAAGGGGGTGGTCCATAGCACAGGCGGCTATCTCGTGTTCAACCACTCGGCATATGAATGGGTATTCGATATAAAAGAGGGGTCGGTCTATTGGTGTACCGCCGATGTGGGGTGGGTAACGGGTCACAGCTCTATAGTCTATGCTCCCCTGTCCCATGGTGCTGCCGTTGTCCTCTATGAAGGGGCTCCCGATTACCCAACTGTGGACCGGTGGTGGGACATCGTGGAGAAGTATGGCGTCAGTATTTTCTATACCTCTCCCACTGCAGTGCGGATGTTTATGCGCTATGGTGAAGAATGGCCGCTGAAGCATGACCTCTCCAGCCTTGAGCTTTTGGGCAGCGTTGGTGAGCCCATAAATCCTGAGGTCTGGCAATGGTATTACAAGTATATTGGAGGGGAGAGATGTCCCATTGTTGATACCTGGTGGCAGACGGAGACGGGAGGTATCATGATTTCCCCGACCCCAGGGATTGAGCCCATACCGCTAAAGCCAGGCTCAGCGACCTTCCCTCTCCCCGGGGTTGATGCCGCAGTGGTTGATGCTGAAGGAAATGAGACCCCTCCAGGGCAAACAGGATTCCTCATAATAAGAAATCCTTGGCCTGGGCTGCTTCTCGACATTTACGGCGACCCACAGCGCTATCAGGAGTCTTACTGGTCCCGCTTCCCTGGCTCATACTATACCGGCGACTTCGCCATGCGCGACGAAGATGGGTATTTCTGGCTCCTAGGCAGGGCCGATGAGGTGCTCAAAGTGGCGGGACACCGCATTGGAACAGCGGAGCTTGAGGATGCCACTATATCCCATCCTGCTGTGGCTGAAGCAGCGGTGGCGGGCAAACCCGATCCGACAAAAGGGGAGGCTATTGTTCTTTTCGTCACTCTCAAGAAAGAGGCTTCACCTTCCCCTGATTTGAGAAAGGAGATCGCTCAGCATCTTCGTCGTGTTATCGGCCCCATCGCTGCCCCCGATGCAGTTTACTTTGTGGGTTCACTGCCCAAGACAAGGAGCGGGAAGATTATGCGCCGCCTCCTCAAGGCAGTAGTCTCCGAGCAAAGCCTGGGCGACCTCACCACCCTGGAAGACGAGGCATCGGTGGATGAGGTGAAGAAGGCATACGAGAGCCTGAGGAAGATACCTGAAAGTGCCAAAGACAATTAAGGCACTTAGCGACCAGCGTCTTTGTGCCTATGACCATGCCTTTAGGGTCCTGCCAAAGACCAAAACAAGGGGGAGGACCGAAGGCACCCTCAGTTCCCCCCTCGTTTTCGTCCCCTGCTACTTTTTCACAGGAAGGCAGCCGCAACCGCACTCCGTACTCGGGGCCGTGGCCTTGGGTTCTTTCTTGCCTTTGCCCGCCATCGCCGTTATCTCCTTTGTGTTAACTTGCCTACACTAACTATACACCTTCCAGTAACTGGAATGTCAAGACCTTTTCGTCGGATTGCGAAAAACATACTCAGGGAGACCTCGACAGGTTGCGGGGAGGGTTGACAACCGAGAAGAGGTATGATATTATAAGCAAGATAGAATTTTAGAATATTCTAAACCACTAGCTACCCTACGAACAGGAGGTGATCCGAGATGGTGGAAGACCAGATATATTCCTATCACGCGGAGATGTGCAAGGTTTTCTCCCACCCCAAAAGGCTGGAGCTCATCAACACACTCCGTGACCAGGAAATGAGCGTCGGCGAGTTGGGAGAGAGACTGGGGCTGACCCCGGCCAACCTCTCCCAGCACCTGGCCATGATGCGGGAGCGCCGTATTCTGGTCTCCAGGAAGGAGGGGAACGTAGTCTACTACCGGATAGCCAACCCCAAGCTCCTTCAGGCCTTTGATATGTTGCGGGCGATACTGTTTGAGCAGATAACGCAGGATGCGGCGCTTATTGAGGGCAAGACAAGTTAGGAGGTATAGCGATAACGCCATAGGGAGGTGACGACAATGACGACCATGGTATCGCAGAAGACCAAGGCATCGGAGAAGACTCTCAAGCTGTTTCAACCTTTAGCTGAAGTGCGGCGACACAAACGGTGGCAACCATACATTGGCATAACCTTACCGGGGTTGATAGTGGCGGGTTGGTTCTTTCCCCCCCTGGGGTACGTCATGTTAGGCTGCATGGCAGCGGGAATGGGCTTCGGTATGGCCAAAGGGCGCTACTGGTGCGACTGGATGTGTCCCCGGGCTAGTTTCTGGGATTCCTATCTCAGTCGCCTGAGCCTCAAGCGGAGAGTGCCCCGCTTCTTCTCCCACACCGGCTGGCGCCTCTTTTGGCTGGGGCTCCTCATGACTGTTATGACTGTCGTGGTGGTCCTCAACTGGGGGGACTGGTATCGCATCGGGCTGATTCCTTTCTGGATGATATTGACGGTAACCACGGTGGTGGGTTTAGGGTTTGGCCTCCTTTACAACCAGCGCACCTGGTGCATGTTCTGCCCGGTGGGCAGTATGGCTAACTTCCTGGGCAGAGGCAAACGTTTGCTCCGGGTAAGCCCAGAGTGTCTGGGGGCTAACTGCAAACTATGCTATAAAACATGCCGGATGCAGATCCATCCCGGCACCTACAAAGACACGGGCATAGTGAAACATGGCGACTGCCTGAAGTGCTCCCGCTGCATCGAGGTTTGCCCCAAAGAAGCTTTGAGCTGGGCAGGGCCCAAGGTCACTGCAGCCGAAGCAAGGCCATCGTGAAGGTGAGGAAGCCGTGGGGGAGAGGTCAATTGAACACCCCAGTGGAGGTCAACGAGTGAGACTCGGTATCATCGTGAATACCAATGACCCGGAAACCGCGTGGAACGCGCTACGCTTAGGAAGTGAGGCGCTCAGCACCGGAAACGAGGTTAACCTGTTCCTCCTCGGGGCCGGTGTGGAGATAGAGAATATCAAGGACGAGGCCTTCAACGTTGCCGCAGCCCTGACAAGCTTCTCGGAGGATGGAGGAAAGCTCATGGCCTGCGGTACCTGCCTCAGTCTTAGGGATCGGGGTGCTGGTGTGTGCCCCATCTCAACCATGTCGGAGTTGGTAAAGATGATCTCCGACTCGGACAAGGTGGTCACCCTTGGTTGACCAGGATAATGGCTGGGGGCGAAGCGGTGCTATTGAGTAGAGAGGGAAACAGCCAATGCCCAGCCCCTCTAGCTGTCGGGACTGCGCCAAGTGTGTCCTCGCCTGCC
>JBHIBU010000115.1:0-4473 GCA_046759245.1 Dehalococcoidia bacterium
CTTGATTGGTTGCTACCTTATGATATACTATACCAATATTGATAGGGAAAGCGAATGAAAGGAAAAGACCTGCTCTCTATAGCCGATCTCTCCTCCGAGGACATCCAGAGCCTGATCACTACCGCCACCGGGCTCAAGCTGGAGCAGAGAAGACATCTCCTTGAGGGGAATATTTTAGCTCTCATCTTTGAGAAGCCCTCGCTGCGCACCAGAGTGAGCTTCGATGTTGCCATGAAGCACCTGGGAGGGGATGCCATCTACCTCTCGCAAAGCGAGGTTGGGCTGGGGCAGCGGGAGCCAATATCCGATGTGGCTCGGGTGCTCAGTCGCTATGTCGATGGCATCGTCGCCCGAACCTTCTCCCACCAGAGCGTGGAGCTCCTGGCCCAGCATGCCTCCGTCCCTGTGATCAACGGGCTCTCCGATGAGGAGCACCCCTGCCAGATTCTCTCCGACCTCTTGACCATCTATGAGAAGAAGGGGAGGCTCGAGGGCTTGATCGTCGCCTATATTGGAGACGCCAATAATGTGGCCAACAGCCTGCTCCTCGCCTGCTCCCTGGTGGGGATGGACTTCAGGATCGCCTCCCCGAAAGGATATGGGCCTAAGGAGAGGTTGCTGGACAAAGGGCGAAATATCTTGGTCACCGGGGATGCCAAGGAGGCAGCAAAAAATGCCGACGTGGTCTATACCGATGTCTGGACCAGCATGGGGCAGGAGGCGGAGGCGGAGCGGCGCCGCCAAGCTTTTTCGAGCTATCAGGTAGATAGCAGGCTTTTGTCTTTGGCCAAGAAGGATGCCATCTTCATGCATCCCCTTCCCGCCCATCATGGCGAGGAGATCGGCGAAGGCATTTTGGACTTGCCGCAGTCGGTGGTCTTCGACCAGGCGGAGAACAGGCTTCACATGCAGAAGGCGATACTGGTAAAGCTATTGGGGGGCTTATGACCAAGCCCATCGTTGCCATCGTTGGCCGGCCCAATGTGGGCAAGTCCACGCTGTTCAATCGGCTGGTGGGAAAGCGTCTGGCCATCATTGAGGATGAGCCAGGCACCACCAGAGACCGCCTCTATGCCGACATCGCCTGGCAGGAGAGTAGCCTGACCTTGATCGACACCGGCGGTCTTTTTCCTATCCCACCCTCCGAGCTGGCGCAGAGGGTCAAGGAGCAGGTGGAGGTCGCCATCGAGGAGGCCGATGTCATCATCTTCCTCGTCGATGTGGTGAATGGGGACACCATTATGGATAAGGAGATCGCCGAAACGCTCAGGCGCTGCGATAAGCCGGTGATGCTCGCTGCCAATAAGGCGGATAACGAGCGGCGTCAGAGCGAGGCCCTTCAATTCTACGAGCTTGCCCTCGGCGACCCCCTGCCCATCAGCGCCTATCACGACATCGGCATCGATGAGCTTCTGGACAGGGTGGTCGCTAATCTGCCCTTCCTCCCCCCCGAAGAGGAACTGGAGATGATGAAGGTGGCCATCGTCGGTCGCCCCAATGTGGGAAAGTCGATGCTCTTAAATGCCATCCTGGGACAGGAGCGATCCATCGTCACCGATACCCCGGGGACCACCAGAGACGCTATAGATACCATTTTTGAGTATAATGGCGACTGCATGCTTCTCATCGATACCGCAGGCATTCGAAGGAGGGGGCGAATCGAGGGTGGCATCGAGCGCTACAGCGTGGCTCGGGCGCTGCGCGCCATCAGCCGAGCGGATGTCGCCCTTCTCATCACCGAGGCCACCGAGGCGATCACTGCCCAGGATACCCACATCGCCGGCTACATCCAGCAGGCCTTCAAAGGGATGGTGCTGGTGGTTAATAAGTGGGACCTTGTTGAGGAGGTGGCGGATCGTGGGCAGTATGCCACAGAGATTGGGCAAAAGCTCAAGTTCATGCCTTACGCCCCTATTTTGTTTGTCTCCGCCAAGTTTGGGCGGGGAGTGGAGAATGTTCTTACCGCTGCGAGGGAGGTCTTTGAGGAGAGAAAGAAGCGCGTCCCCACCCCCCTTCTGAACACTGTGATCCGCGATGCGGTTGCCGCCCACGCACCCCCCTCAGTGGGGGGCAAAAGACTTAACATCCTTTACGCCACCCAGGCTGAGAAGAGTCCGCCCACCTTTGTCTTCTTTGTCAATGATGCCAGTCTGATGCACTTCTCCTACCAGCGCTACCTGGAGAACAGGCTGCGCCAGAGTTTTGGCTTTCAAGGAACGCCAATACGCCTAATTTTCAAGAGAAGAGGTGAGGAATTATCGCGTTAGAGTTTATCGGCGTGATTATTTTAGGCTACCTTATCGGCGCTATCCCCTTCGGCGTCATCGTAGGCCGGTTAACACGGGGCATAGATGTCAGGGACTATGGCAGTGGCAGTATGGGAATGGCCAACGTGCTGCGCACCCTGGGCGCCGGGGCTGGAGTGCTTGTCTTCCTGGCTGACGTGGCAAAGGGGGCGGCTGCGGTGGCTCTCGCCTGGCTCATCCTTGGACCTGGCTATGGGCTGGTCGCTGGTGGGGTAGCAGCCGTTATCGGGCATAGCTGGCCGGTATACGTTGGATTCCGCGGTGGGCGCGGCGTGACCACCGGCTTCGGCGCTTTGCTAATGATCGCTTGGCCCGTAGGGCTGATCTGCTTCGCCATCTTCCTAATCGTTGTCGCCCTATCCCGCTATGTCTCCCTGGGCTCCATGCTGGCGGGACTGAGCATGTTCGTGGTCATGATCCCCTTCGTCCTGTTGAATTTGGAGCCCTTTGCCTACCTGGTCTATGGACTGATCGTTGTGCCCATAGTTATCTTTCGTCATCGGGGTAACATCCAGAGGCTGCTTTCGGGCACAGAGTCAAAGCTGGGCTGGGGGAAGCGATGAAGGTCGCCATCATCGGGACCACCAGTTGGGGCACGACCCTGGGCATAATGCTCGCCCGCAGAGGGATAGAGGTAGCGCTCTGGGCCAGAACGAAGGAGGAGGCCGAGAGATTGGATGGGGCCAGGGAGAACACCCTTCGCCTGCCTGGCGTTCCCTTCCCTGAAAACCTATCCTCTACAAGCTCCATAGAAGAGGCATTAACGGGTGCCTCTTTGCTCATCCTCGCCGTGCCCTCTCAGGAGATGCGCACCAACATAAGGTTGATAAAAGAGCACATCGACCGCTCGATGCCTATCTTGAGTGCCACCAAAGGGCTGGAGATGGGAACAGCCAGAAGGATGTCCCAGGTGATCGCCGAAGAGTTCGGCGCCGAGCATCAGCCCAATATTTGTGTTCTCTCCGGCCCAAACTTCTCCAAAGAGATTGCTCACGGTCTGCCAGCGGCAACGGTGATTGCCGCTGAGGATGGCTTTGTAGCGGAAAAGGTGGGACAGATAATGAACTCCCCCCTTTTTCAGGTGCAAACCAGCCCCGATATGGTTGGTGCGGAGCTGGCGGGGGCGCTCAAGAACATCATCGCCTTAGGCGCTGGGATGATCGACTCCCTGGGCTATGGCGCTAATGCCAAGGCTGCCTTCGTAACCCGAGGTCTTGCTGAGATCACCCGCCTTGGCGTCGCCGCCGGGGGGAGCCCCGTCACCTTTTCCGGGCTTGCCGGCCTGGGAGACCTTATCGCTACCTCCTCTAGCCCGTTAAGTCGTAATCGCTCCCTGGGAGAGGATCTAGCCAAGGGGCGCCCCCTGGAGGAGATACAGGCTTCTCTGAGAGGTGTTGTCGAGGGGATTGCCACCACCGCTGCCGCTCGGCAAATGGCCCAGGAGCTGGGGGTGGAGGCGCCGATCACTGAGCAGATCTATAAGGTGCTCTTTGAAGGTATTGACCTGAGGGAGGCGATGGCCGAGCTAATCGGAGGGGTCTAGGTCGCCGTATTCATAAAATACCGCAGTGGCAGCAACCAATCCCGCGGTCTCCGCCCGCAGAACCCGGCTCCCCAGGGTGATGGGCAATATGCCGCAACTGCGGGCAAATTCCACCTCAGCAGGGGAGAATCCCCCCTCGGGGCCGATAAAGATGTTCACCGAGGTTAGGTTCTGACCCTGTAGCGCCGCCCGCAGCCCCAACGCCTTCTCCCCCTCCCACGCCAGCAGGGAGAATCCCATGGCCGACTGGCAGGCCTGCTCAAAGGGGAGCACAGGCTCAAACGAGGGGAGCTTCCCCCGCCTCGATTGCTCCGCTGCCTCAGCGATAATTCTCCGCCAGCGGTCCAATTTTCTATCTCTCACATCCTCAGGTTGTCCCACTACAGATCGCTCGCAGAGGAGGGGGACAAAACCTGCCACCCCCAGCTCAGTGCCTTTCTGGAGGATAAATTCAAGTTTTTCGCCCTTTAGCAAGGCTTGATAGAGTATAATCCTGGTGCGCGGCTCGGTCACCGACCTTTTTCCTAGCAGCGTCCCCTCGACCTGCCCCCTGGTTACCCTTTTTAGTTCCACCTCATATTCCCAGCCGCTGTTGTCAAGGACAAGGATGCGGTCGCCCTCCGT
>JBHIBU010000116.1:0-4409 GCA_046759245.1 Dehalococcoidia bacterium
CCTCTGCTCATAGCGAAGCGCCCTCAGGATTCG
This sequence comes from Dehalococcoidia bacterium, assembly GCA_046759245.1. Classification (GTDB taxonomy): domain Bacteria; phylum Chloroflexota; class Dehalococcoidia; order E44-bin15; family E44-bin15; genus JBHIBU01. The sequence goes on from JBHIBU010000116.1 coordinate 34, forward strand.
GGTGGCATCATCGATGAAGCTTCTCTGGTGCAATATGCGAATCAGCCGATGCTCCAGGTCAATCCTACCTCGATAGGGGTCGACCAGCTCGCCAAAGGAGGGGGGACTGAGAGCGATGGCCATAGCGTTTATCGAGAAGTCCCTGCGGAAGAGGTCATCGCCGATTTCCCCCGGCTCCACCTTTGGCAGTGCCCCCGGTCTTGCGTAGGTCTCGGAGCGCGCCGTGACCAGGTCGATGCTCAGGTCCCCTCGGTGGAACTTTGCCGTGCCAAATTGACGGTGAACCACCACCTTCTCCCCGCTGGACCTGGCAAGCTGGCGTGCCAGGCGAGGGGCGTCCCCCTCCACCACCAGGTCGAAGTCCAGATTGGGGCGACCCAGAATGAGGTCGCGCACTGCCCCGCCGACGAGATACAATTTCTGCCCCTGAGTCCGGGCAACCTCCCCCGCCAATCGGAGAAAGGAGAGAAGCTCCTGGGGCAGGCGCTCTTGCATTTTTGAGGCCAGATGCTCCATGCCCGTGATTATAGCATGCCTACCTTGACAAATCGAGGCGGGGCAATATATGCTGCCTTGATAATGTTAGGAGGTTTGAGTCTTGGCCGATTTTGCCAGCTTGCAGGATATTCTTGGCGTCACCTTCAGAGACCTGTCCCTGCTTGAGCAAGCCCTGGTTCATCGTTCCTACCTCAATGAAAACCCTGACTTCGCCCTCCCCTCCAACGAGCGCCTCGAGTTCCTGGGCGATTCCTTGCTCGGTTTCGTTTTTGCGGAAAAGGTCTACAGGGATTTCCCCGATCTATCTGAGGGGGAGATGACCAGGCTTCGCGCGGCGCTGGTGCGTAAGGAGACCTTAGCCCGGCTGGCAGGATCTTTAGGGTTTGGCGCTTACCTTTATCTGGGGCGGGGAGAGGAGGCCAGCGGAGGGCGCAATAAGCAATCCACCCTGGCCGGGGCCTTTGAAGCGGTGATTGGGGCCATCTTGATGGATCAGGGGCTCGCCGTCGCCAAAGGCTTTTTGCTCCGGCTCTTCGAAGGCGAGATGGGGAGGGCCATTGATGACAAGCTCATTGCGGACTACAAGTCAAGGCTTCAGGAGCTCGTTCAGGCAAGTCACCATGTGACACCGCTCTATAGGACCATCAGGGAGGTGGGCCCTGATCATGCCAAGGAGTTCACCGTTGAGGTGATCGTCGGTGACAGCGTGATCGGCAGGGGGCATGGCAAGAGCAAGCGGATGGCGGAGAAGGAGGCGGCCAGGGATGCGCTGGAGGGCCTGACGCGCGAAGGGAGGTGATAGGAAAATGGCTTGATCTATGCAGGGGATGGGAAAAAGTTAATCTTAGAAATGAGGGAGAAATGATCATCGATGTTCATTTTCACCATATAATTGAAGATTGGCTCCCCGAGGCCTGGTGGAATGCATTAGCAGGGATTTACGTGCACGCGCTAAAAGGTATGGGGATAGAGATGACCGCGGAGGATGTGAAAAAAAAACATCTTCCCAGGTCTTTGGGACCCTGAGGCGGAGATACTGATCAGGGAGATGGATGCCGCGGGGATCGATAAGACCGTTATTTTGCCTCTTGATTACGGAATTCCTCTGGGTGAATCAAAGATATCCTATCAGGAGCAGAACAGAGCCTATGCCGAGGTGCAAAGGAAGCATCCCGACCGAATAATAGCCTTTGCCAGCGTCGATCCCAGGCGATCGGACGCCATAGAGCTGGTGGAAACGGCCGTCAAAGAATGGGGTATGAAGGGGCTGAAGCTCCATCCTGGTTCCGGCTTTTATCCTAACGGAAGGGAGGCCTATCGCCTGCTGGAGAGGGTCTGTGATCTAGGAGTACCGGTGCTGTTCCATACCGGGCAAGGGGTCCTCTATGACAAATACTGTGATCCCGTCTATCTGGATGATCTCTTGGTGGACTTTCCCGAGCTGACAATAATTGCCGCTCATCTGGGCCACGGGTGGCATAACACGCTCTTCGCTATGGCCATGTTCAAACTTAATCTGGCGACCGATTTTTCTCAGTGGCAGTTTGCGGCAAGGGATCACTACCACTATTTCTGTGAAGTCTTGAGGCGGGCTCTGGATTCCTTTGGCTCCGATAGGGTCCTCTTTGGCACCGATGGCCCCTACCTGCGGCCAGGAATGCCAGATAAGGATTGGGTTCAACTGATCAAGGACCTCCCCACCAAGGCTCCTGAAGGCATAACTTTTACCGAGGCAGAGGTGGAAGCCATGCTGGGGGGAAATGCCGCCCGCATACTGGGCCTTTCAGGGTGACTTGATAAATTAGCCATTAAGTCTAAGCTCGCTAGCCCTCTCAGATTGTCCGGGAGGGCTTCTTGTGCTAAAATGAAACGTTAAAATGAAAAAGGGAGGTATTATGGATTATGAGACCATCATCCTGAAAAAAGAGGACCATATCGCTACCATAACCCTGAACCGACCTGAGAGGATGAATGCAGTAAACCCAGAGATGGAGCGAGAGGTGGTGGCGGCGCTTGAGGATGTTAGTGATGATGACGATGTGAGGGTGGTGGTCATCACGGGGGCGGGGCGGGCCTTCTGCTCCGGCGCCGATGTGAGAAGTATTCTCGGAGGTGGTGCAGAGGAGGCTGCCTTGGGCGGCTCTGCTGAGACCATGCGCCGCTACCTGCGTGGTGGATTCCAAAAGATATCCCTGGGACTGCAAAAGATGGAGAAGCCAACCATCGCCATGGTCACTGGGGCTGCTGTGGGCGCTGGCTGCGATTTTGCCTTTGCCTGCGATATGAGGGTGGGCTCGGAGAATGCTCGGTTTAGAAATGGCTTCGTCAGGATCGGTCTCATCCCTGGCGCTGGAGGCACCTGGCTCTACACCAGGCTCATGGGGCTGGGCAGAGGTCTTGAGTTTCTGTTCACCGGCGATTTCCTGGGCGCTGAGGAGGCGGAGCGCATCGGGGTGCTAAATAAGGTTGTGCCTGCGGAGGATCTGGAGAGGGAGACCATGGAGCTTGCCCGAAAGATCGCTAAAGGACCCCCGATAGCGATTAGGCTATCGAAGATGCAGGCCTATAAGGCTCTGGAGGTGGACCTGGGGACGGCGCTGGAGATGGCAGCCACCTGTCAGGCGCTGGCGTTGAGCACCGAGGATTATAGAGAGGGTGTCACCGCCTTCATCGAGAAGAGGGAAGCTCAATTTAAAGGTATATAATATGAAGGGGGAGATTTGGTTGATGAACTGAAGGTCTTCACCGGAAATGCATACCCCGCCCTGGCCCGGGGGATCTGTGATTACTTGGGCATCCCTCTGGGCAAAGCGGAGGTGTTCGAATTCAGCAATGAGAATATCTTCGTGCGCATCCTGGAAAACGCGCGCCAGCGGGATGTCTTTGTCATCCAGCCCCTCTCAGCCCCGGTGAATAAGAGCCTGATGGAACTACTCATAATGCTCGATGCCTTGAGGAGGGCCTCGGCGGGGCGGATCACCGCAGTAATCCCCTATTATGGCTACGGGCGCACCGATAAGAAGGATCAGCCACGGGTTCCGATAACGGCGAGGCTTATCGCCGATCTGATCACTGTAGCCGGGGCCAACCGCCTGCTCACCGTTGACCTTCATGCGGCGCAGATCCAGGGCTTCTTCACCATACCGGTGGATGAGCTGACGGCCTTCTATCTTTTAAGCAGCTATTTCGAAGACAAGGCTCTGCAGAATCTGGCGGTGGTGGCCACAGACATCGGCATCTCCAAGCGGGCACGCGACCTTGCTGAAAGGCTCAATGCCCCCCTCGCCATTATTGAGAAGAGGAGGGTAGGCAATATTGAAAAGGCGGAGACCCTTAATGTCATTGGCGAGGTTGAGGGGATGTGTGCCCTGCTCATCGATGACGAAATCGATACCGCAGACTCGCTGGTGGCTGCGGTGGCTGCTTTGGAGCAGAGGGGAGCAACGGAGGTTTATGCCTGCTGCACCCATCCCGTTTTCTCCGGTGCCGCCATCCAAAGGATCGCCGCCTGCCCGGTTAAGGAGGTAGTGGTCACCGATACCATCCCCATCCCGGAGAGCAAGAGGAACGAGAAGATCACCGTCCTTTCCATCGCAGCGCTCCTGGGCGAGGCCATCCACCGCATCCACGCTGGTCTCTCCGTAGGGGCGATGTTTGAGTGAGGCTATGGCTAAAAGGGAAAGATTGGTGGATGTTTACCAGGCCTCCGGTGAGCTTGAGGGTCAGGTGATAAAAGGCTTGCTGGAGAGCAACGGCATACGCTGCATCCTGAGGTCGAATGCCGCCTTTTCAGTCCATGCCTTCACCGTCGATGGCATGGGCGAGGTAACAATCGCGGTTTTAGAATCGATGGCTGAGGAGGCCCGGAAAATAATCGG
>JBHIBU010000117.1:0-4402 GCA_046759245.1 Dehalococcoidia bacterium
AAGGTTTGAAAAAGGGCCTTGGCGTGGTATAATTAGCGATTAGCAAGATTATAAATAGCTCGACCGAGGAGAGGACCGTTGCCATGGATGAGGAGCGGAGGGTTGTCTGGTTTGAGGATGTAGGCAAGGATAATATCTCCCTGGTCGGCGGTAAGGAAGCAAACCTAGGGGAGATGACCAAGGCTCATATTCCAATGCCCCCCGGTTTCATCGTTCCTGCTCAAAGCTATTTCTATTTTTTAGAAAAGTCCGATCTCAGCGGCGAAATTTCCAGTCTTCTCTCCTCTTTAGACCCCAATGATAGCGGGGCACTGCAAAGGGTTGGCTCAAAGATCAAGGAGGCAATTAATAGTGCTCGCATGCCTGATCTTAAGTTTTGGATGATGGTCGAAGTGCCCTCTAACATATCCCCCCCTTCTCTTTGGAGGCGTTCATGAGGATAGAGGCAAAAAAGTGGGTCTATTTGTTCTCGGAGGGAAACGCCGGCATGACCGGCCTTTTGGGTGGAAAGGGTGCCCATCTTGCTGAGATGGCGAACGTGGGCTTTCCCGTGCCACCGGGATTCGTTATTTCTACTGAGGCATGCAACGAGTACTACACCGCAGGTGAGGATTTCCCCTCAGCCCTTTGGGATCAAGCACTGGAGGCGCTGCGAGGGATGGAGAGGGAGACGGGTAAAGGGTTCGGTGACCCAAGGAACCCCCTCCTGGTTTCGGCCCGCTCCGGGGGTAAGGTCTCCATGCCGGGCATGATGGAAACGGTGCTCGATCTTGGCCTCAATGAGGAGACGGTGAGGGGGCTGGCTGATTTGACGGGCAGTGAGCGCTTTGCCTATGACACCTACCGTCGCTTTATCGGGATGTTCGGCAGGACGGTGCTGGGCATAGACCCCTCCCATTTTGAGGCGGTCCTGGAGCAATCCAAACTCAAGGCTGGCGTCCACTTCGATGCCGACTTAAGCTCGGAGGACCTCAAAGCGGTCGTCTCAGAGTTGAAGAGGCTGGTTAGGGCGGAGACAGGCAAGGAATTCCCCGACGATCCCTTGGAGCAACTGAGATTAGCAATAAAGGCGGTGTTTGACAGCTGGAACAGCAGGCGTGCCATCGACTACCGAAGCTTCCACAGGATCCCCCATGACCTGGGCACTGCGGTTAGCATTATGGCGATGGTTTTTGGCAACATGGGCGACGATAGCGGCTCCGGGGTGGCCTTCACCCGCGATCCTGCCACAGGGGATAAAAACCTCTACGGGGAATACCTGGCAAATGCCCAGGGCGAGGATGTGGTAGCGGGTACCCGCACCCCGCAGAAGATTGGCCTTCTGCAACAGGAGACGCCTGAGGTTTACCGGGAATTGGCGGATATCGCAGACCGCCTGGAAACACACTATCGCGATGTTCAGGACATAGAGTTCACCGTGGAACGGGGCAAGCTATATATATTGCAGACCAGGACTGCCAAGCGTACTGGTAAGGCAGCGGTGAAGGCTGCGGTGGATATGGTGCAGGAGGGTCTTATCACCAAGGAGGAGGCTCTAAAGCGCATTGAACCCGGCGCGCTCCTCTACTCTCTATTCCCTAGGTTCGATGGAGGGGCGAAGGAGGAGGCCAGAGGGCAGGGGAACCTGCTGGCTACTGGCCTGAATGCCTCCCCGGGGGCAGCGACGGGGAAGGCTGTTTTTGATGCCGATAGGGCGGAACAGCTAGGTTCCAGAGGGGAGAGCATTATATTGGTTCGCCCTGAGACCAGTGCCGAAGATGTCCACGGTATGTTGGTGGCGGCGGGCATCCTGACGGCGCGGGGTGGGGTGACAAGCCATGCCGCGGTTGTTGCCCGCGGGTTAGGTAAAGCCTGTGTTGCCGGTTGTGAAGAGCTGAGGATCGATCTCGAAGGGCGTTACCTCACAGCCGGTGGCAGGGTCATTGAGGAGAACGAGGAGATAAGCATAGACGGCGGCACTGGTGAGGTCTTCGCCGGGCGTATTCCAACCATCGTGCCTAAGTTGTCGGATGAGACCGATTTGATAGTTCTTCTGGGCTGGGCTGATGAGGTGAGGAAGCTGGGTGTTTGGGCCAATGCCGATTACCCCAGCGATGCTGCCCGCGCCCTTGAGTTTGGAGCTGAGGGCATCGGGCTTTGTCGCACTGAGCATATGTTCTTTGAGGAGGAGCGTCTCCCCATCGTGCAGAAGATGGTTCTATCAGCGGCCGAGGCCACTGCTCTTCAAAACGAATTGATCCGTTTGCAACAAGAAAAGGATAGGCGGGGGGAGCTACGGGAGGGGCTGGCCGAGGCGCAAAGGAGATATGATACCTCGCCTGCAGTGGCGGATTATCGCAGCGCTCTGGCTGAGCTGATGGGGTTTCAACGCGAGGACTTCAAGGGCATCTTCAGGGTGATGGCTGGTAAGCCTGTGGTTATCAGACTCATCGACCCCCCGCTCCATGAATTCTTGCCCAGCTATGAGAGGGTGCTGGTAGAAACCACTGAATTTCGCATTAGGGGCAATGACCCAGACAAGCTGGCGGAGAGCGAAAAATTGCTCCGCGCTATCGAGAGCATGCGTGAGGCCAATCCCATGCTGGGGCTGCGCGGCTGTCGGCTAGGCTTGCTGTTCGGCGATATCTATGAGATGCAGGTGCGCGCCATCTTAACTGCGGCCTGCGAGTTGATAAAAGAGGGCATCGATGTTCGCCCTAAGATAATGATCCCCCTTGTCGGTCACCCCAACGAGATGAAAGTTCTTCGGGAACAACTGGAGAAAGTAGCCAGGGAGGTCAAGGCGGAGATGGGCACGATGGTTGATTACAAAATCGGCACCATGATCGAGCTCCCCCGCGCCGCCCTCACCGCTGATGAGATCGCCCGTTATGCCGAATTCTTCAGCTTTGGCACCAACGACCTGACGCAGACTGCCTTTGGCTTCAGCAGGGACGATGCCGAGGGCAAATTTCTTTTGCAGTATGTAGAGAGGGGGATCTTACCTGAGAATCCATTTCAGGTGCTTGATCGCGATGGCGTGGGAGGGTTAATTAAGGCGGCAGTGGAATTGGGTCGGGTGACCAGGCCAGACCTGGAGCTGGGCATCTGTGGCGAGCATGGCGGGGATCCATCGAGCATCCATTTCTGCCATCAAGTGGGCTTGGACTACGTGAGCTGCTCCCCCTTCCGAGTACCCATCGCTCGTCTTGCCGCGGCCCAGGCAGCACTTTCGGCAGGGGAGGGGTGAAGAGCCCCTTCGATCGATGATGGTTATGGTTCACCATGAGATACGGCAGCGACTGGAGGAAAGGGAGGAGAGCCTTTCCCCTTATGCCATGAAGAGCAGGTATGCACAGAGGGAGCGCCCCGAAGAGCCCTGCCCGATGCGCACCGCCTTCCAGAGAGACCGCGACCGTATTATCCATTGTAAAGCCTTTCGCCGGCTCAAGCACAAAACCCAGGTTTTCATCGCCCCTTTGGGCGATCACTATGTGACCAGGCTCACCCATACCCTGGAGGTATCTCAGATCGCTCGCTCTATAGCGCGGGCTCTAAACCTGAATGAGGACCTAGCCGAGTCCATCTCCCTGGGTCATGACCTGGGCCATACCCCCTTTGGCCATGTGGGTGAGGAGGTGCTAAATAGCCTCTCCCCCCCAGGATTCAGGCACAATGAGCAGAGCCTGAGGGTGGTCGACCTCCTGGAAAAGGATGGGCAGGGGCTGAATCTGACCCGGGAGGTGAGGGACGGAATTTTGAAGCATGCTAAGACAGGGGCAGACATTTTGGACGAAAAATGGGGGGTGGTGGAAACGGTGGAGGGTCAGGTGTGTAAGATCGCAGATGCCATTGCCTACATCAACCACGACATCGGCGATGCGGTGAGGGCGGGCATCATCACCGAGCAGGACCTTCCTCGGCAAGCGGTCGCCCTTTTAGGGCGATCCCACTCCCAGAGGATCAATACCCTGGTCTCGGACGTTATCGACTGTTCATGGGAGAAACCGCTCATCAGCATGAGCCCGGAGGTGGTTGAGGCGGCGAACATCCTTCGCCAGTTCCTCTTCGAAAGGGTATATAGCCTGGCCCGGGAGGAGGCGGAGCGAGCCCGGGAGGTGGTTCGCCTCCTTTACCAGCACTTCAGCGCCCATGAGGAAAAGCTGCCCCCAGAGTACAACCTGCGCAATGACAGCGTGGAGCGCAGGGTGGTTGACTATATCGCGGGGATGACCGATAATTATGCCCTTCGCCTTGCAGAGGGGTTTTCGCCCCTGGAGCCCCGATATTATCGGGGCCTCTCCAGGAACTTTTGAGGTAAGGAAACCGAGGCGGATTGGGATGAGCGCTATTGACGAGATAAAACAGAGATTGGACATCGTGGATGTCGTCTCCGATTATGTCGCCCTGAAAAAATCGGGGC
>JBHIBU010000118.1:0-4337 GCA_046759245.1 Dehalococcoidia bacterium
TAAATTTAGCTTTTGCCACCACCCAGGGGTCTGAGCTAGGGTATTGAGGACATCGGCATCGAGAACCAAAGTTGGGGAAAGGGATGGTGGCATTTGGAGCAGCGAACCTCTGATGAACTCCATCACCGAAGGGTGTTGACTTAGCCCGCACCCCATAAGCAGGACATCGTAGCCGGGAAGCCACTCGTGGAGGACCTTCCATGCCTCGGCGTCGAGAAAGCCAGGCTCCGATTCGGGGAGGGGAACATAGGTCGCCTCTGTTAGCTTAGTTGCCAGGATGGGCTGAAGACTGCGAGCCAGCGCCAGGGTAACCAGCCCCGCCCCCACTCTCATCGCCCCCTGGCAGGCAAGATAAGCGGCGCCAATGTAATGGATCGACCCAGCACAAACAAGGACCCGGCCAAAGGTGCCCTTGTGGGCGTTTCGCGGTCGCTTTGGGAGCATCGACCTCACAAAGCCCTCGGTGATGAGCTCGGTGGCGATGTCTTCGCCCAGGCGTTGCGGGATGCCAATGTCGACAACAACAAGCTCCCCTACTTGATCCCTACCGGGAAAGGTGAAAAGCCCCAGCTTCGGGTAGCCCAGGGTGATCGTTAGATCGGCGGCAATGCAGCAGGGATCGGTTTCCCCTGTATCGGCGTCGAGCCCCGAGGGTAGGTCAAGAGCGACGATGCTGAGGGCGGGTTGTGCCTCTTTAGCTTGCCTCACTCGGGTCAAGACCTCTTTAAAGATGCCTTCAAGGGGGCGAAGCTTTCCTGTGCCAAATAAGGCATCGATGACCACCTCGCTAGAGGAGAGCATGCTTTCAAGCTCAACCAAGTCCTTATCCTCCGAGGCTAGCGTGGAGGGAATACCCCTTTCTGTGGCAAGCCCATAGTTAGGGTCGTCATCTCTTCTCTCGGTGCAAAGGTAGATGTGGACCCTTGCTCCCCAGTCATGGAGGTGGCGAGCAGCGACCAAGCCATCTCCGCCGTTATTGCCCGGTCCCACCAAGACCAGGATCTGCCGCTGCGCGGCGCTGCCGAGCCACCCTTTCACCTCCTGGGCGATGGCAAGCCCGGCGTTCTCCATGAGCACCTCGGAGGGAATGCCGAGCTCGGCAGCGCCGCGCTCAAGCGCCATCATTTCATCTGTGGTCACGATCTTCAATACTGCCCCCTACCACTGAAGCGATGGCATATTCTCTGGAGTGAGAGAGGCTGATGGCCAGCTCGCCCAAGCCCAAGTCCTCGGCCCTTTTTTGGGCCCCGCCATGAAGATAGACTAAGGGTTTTCCATCCGGGTTGGCAAGAACCTCGATGTCGCGCCATGCCACCCCCTTAACCCCTGTGCCCAAAGCCTTCATCACCGCCTCCTTGGCGGCAAAGTGAACTGCCAGTGCCGGAGCGCGGTTTCGACAGATATCAAGCTCCCCCTGAGTATAGATCCGGTGAAGGAAGCGCTGGCCCCAGCGTGCCATCGCCTCTTCGATACGCGCTATCTCTATTATGTCCAGACCAACATGATACATAAGCTATTCAGCAATAGTATACCACATTCTCGATCCACCTTTTAGAAATCTTCATCAGCCTAAACGGCGATAGAAAAACGGTTAGAGAAAAAAATCACAACATGTTGCTTTCCATCACAGCACATGGTATAATTTGAGGTTGGGCAAAGGCTTTAGTGGCTATGGTTTATGTAGCTCTGATCAGTTACACGCCGGATCCTGAGCGTACCATCGCAGCCGCTGCCCGTGTTTCCACCTCCCCTGCTCGCGCCTCCCAGCTTATGCAAAAGCTAAGCCCACAAGCTGTCGATCGTCTCCTTAGCACGCTCATCTCCTCGGGTCACCTCTCCCCCTTTGAACATGCCAGCTTTACCTTCGCCATCGAAGGGATCTCCCGGGTCACCAGCCATCAACTGGTGCGCCATCGCATGGCCAGCTACACTCAGCAGAGCCAGAGATATGTTCCCCTGAAGAAGTTTAATTACATTACCCCGGCCACTATCAGTGCCAAGCGGGAAATGGAGGCTAAGTATCACCAGGGGGTTCGTGCCGCCTATCACCTTTACCTTGAGATGCTCGATGCCGGCATCCCGGCGGAGGATGCCCGATATGTGCTTCCCCAGGCTGTCGAAACCGGGCTGGTGATGACCATGAATGGCCGAGAGCTGATTCACGTATGCTCTTTGAGGCTTTGCCTCAGGGCACAATGGGAGATCGTGGAGCTCTTTGACAGGGTTAAGGCTGAGGTGGAAAAGGTGGCCCCCCGCCTGGGGGCTGAGCTTAAGCCCAAGTGCTACCACCTGGGATACTGCGATGAGGCTGAAAGCTGTGGCATTTTCCCCACCGCCGCAGAGATGGGGGAAAGGAGATAAAAGGTGACGGCAAAGATCATTGACGGCACTAAGATAGCGGAGGAGATTCGGCAGGAGCTGAAGGTTAGGGTGGAGAGGCTCAGGGAGAAGGGGGTAATCCCTGGACTGGTCATGGTGCGGGTTGGCGAGGACCCGGCCTCGGTATCCTATGTCAGGGGCAAGAGCAAAGCCAGCGAGGAGCTTGAAATCTACTCGGAGACCATAGTATTACCTGAGGATGCCAAGGAGGAGGAGGTCCTGGCCAAGGTGGAGGAGCTAAATAGGGATCCGAGATTTCACGGTATTCTGGTGCAGCTTCCATTGCCCAAACATATCGACTCGGATAAGGTGTTGAATGCCATAGAGCCGAGGAAGGATGTCGATGGCTTTCATCCGGTGAATGTGGGCAGGCTGTTGATCGGCGAGCCCTACTTCCTCCCTTGCACCCCCCATGGTGTGCAGCAGCTATTGCTGAGGAGTGGCTATGACCCCGGGGGCAGGCATGTGGTCATCTGCGGCCGGAGCAATATCGTGGGCAAGCCACTGATGGCCATATTGTTGCAGAAGAAGAAGGGGGCAAACGCCACGGTTACGGTATGTCACACCGGAACCAGGGACCTGGCGGCAGTGACCAGCGAGGCGGATATCCTTATCGCCGCCATGGGTAGCCCTAAGGTGATAACGGCTGATATGGTGAAGGATGGTGCCGTGGTGATCGATGTCGGCGTCAACAGGGTTCCCGACGCCACTAAGAAGAGTGGCTATCGGTTGGTGGGCGATACCGATTTCGATGCTATTAAGGAAAAAGCGGAGGCGATCTCACCGGTGCCTGGTGGCGTTGGTCCGATGACTGTCACCATGCTCATGGTGAATACGGTCAGGGCGGCGGAGGAGCAGTCAGCATAGCGGGGCTAAGTGCGCTCAGTATATAAAGCTACAAATCAAAAAAATTAGGCTAAGGAGGATTTGCATGCCTTACGATGCGACGAAGATGAGAGATTGGGAGATTGCAGAGGCAGCTCAAGCTAACATGCCCACCACCGATGAATGGCGGGAAAGACTGAATTTGGAGAAGGACGAGCTCATACCTTACGGGAGGATATGCAAACTCGATTTCCTGAAGATCATTGAGCGCCTCAAGGACAGGCCGGACGGCAAGTACATTGAGGTGACCGCCATTACCCCGACACCGCTGGGGGAGGGAAAGACCACAACCACTATGGGCATCCTAGAAGGCTTGGGCAAGCGAGGAAAGAATGTCGGCGGTTGCATCCGCCAGCCCTCGGGTGGTCCCACCATGAATATCAAGGGAACCGCTGCCGGCGGCGGCAATGCGCTGCTCATTCCCATGACCGAGTTCTCCATGGGTCTTACCGGCGACATCAACGACCTCATGAATGCTCACAACCTGGCCATGGTTGCTCTTAGCTCTAGGATGATGCACGAGCGCAACTACAATGACGAGCAACTGGCCAGGCTCACCGGGATGCGCCGCCTGGACATCGATCCCACCAGGGTGGAGATGGGCTGGGTTATGGATTTCTGCGCCCAGAGCCTTCGCCACATCGTCATCGGCATTGGCGGCCGCATGGATGGCTACATGATGGAGTCCAAGTTCAGCATCGCCGTAAGCTCCGAGCTCATGGCCATGCTATCCATTGTCAGGGATCTGGCTGACCTGCGTGAAAGAATGGACCAGATTACCCTGGCCTTCGATAAGAGAGGCAATCCCGTTACCACGGGCGATCTAGAGGTGGGTGGCGCCATGACCGCCTGGATGCGCAACACCATCAACCCCACCCTGATGGGGACGGTGGAGTATCAGCCTTGTTTGGTGCATGCAGGCCCCTTTGCCAACATTGCTGTGGGTCAGTCCTCCATCATCGGCGACCGCATCGCCCTCAAGATATTTGACTACCATGTAACCGAGAGCGGCTTCGGGGCAGACATCGGCTTCGAGAAGTTCTGGAACGTCAAGTGCCGCTTGAGTGGTCTCA
>JBHIBU010000119.1:0-4311 GCA_046759245.1 Dehalococcoidia bacterium
CCAGCCATAGCTTTTGGTCTCACCATAGGGGATGAGACGGGTCGCTTGCCATACAGCGCTTCTAAAGGGGGTGGCGTCGGCTAGGTCCAGCTCATCGGCAAAGGAGATGGGCTCGCCCTTGAGATAGCGCCTCAAACGATGGGGCAGGTCGCCAAAAGGGGAGGGGTCGGCGGTCACCCCGGCCAAGCCTGTCATCAGGAGATGGCGCACCGCCTCTGGGGAGGATTGGGGTAAAACAATGCGGCGCAGCCCCGCTGAAGAGCCAAGCAACCCCATCCAGCCAGGGTCGGTTTCAAAAAGCGTGTAGCACACCCCCACGCTGTTTAGAGTAGCACACCTGGGTTCCTTTGTCAACTCAGGTCACCACAATCAAGCGGGAGAGTGGTCACCCTTCGCTGAGAAAACGGGCACCCCTGCCCAGGCCTCCTCCAGCACTCTGAACTTTGCCTCCACCTCCTCCTCCCTCTTCTTCATCACGGGGATAGATTCCGTCAGTCTGTGGTAATACCCTTTTACCCTGTCGACGTCGCTAAGCTGGGATAGTATCAGAGTTACGTTGACCTCTCCCCTGTCTCTAGGATAGTCACCGCTTCTGATCATGGCATCTGGTGCTAGCTCCTTCAAATACTCTCCAATCTCTTTAATGGTGTCCATATTCATTTCCTTGCTCGGAGCCGACAGCAGGTACATAGCGCTTCCCGCATCCTCTGGCCTACAATCCAGCGAAAGCTCGCTCAAGGCCTCGTCCATGGCCTGAAGCCCTTTGTGCGTCTCTGTCCCTTTTTTTCTGAAGTCCCGCTTCCTTTCCAGGGGAACTCTAAACAACGATAAACCAGATGTGCCAAAGCCTATCGCCGACCATCCTCCCAGCGTCTGTATTATGTCGCCGGCGTCGACCACCCTTGCTCCAATATACTTTCTTTTTTTCTCCTCCCCGGCGCAAAGCAGGTTGAAGAAGGGAGACACTATTTGCTTGTTGATCTCCTCGATATTATGTCTGAGGCTTGAATCCTTTCGTAGGTACCTTTGGTTGTCGGCAAGAAATACTGCATCGGCGACCGAATATACAGACTTGAGGCAGGTAGCTGTGTTGTAAACAGATCTTAGCTCGGCATTTTCCTCATGTTCAAAGGGCAGGACAACCAGAGCATAGACCGGTTTGCCTCTGTACCTTTCCTTTATGATCTCTACCACTATGGGCAGACTTCCAGAGCCCGTGCCGCCTGCCGTTGAGCCAACTATTAAAAAGGCATCCGTCTCGTAGAATCTCTCGGTAACTCTTATGGCATCGACGATCTTGTCTGCATCTCCCCTTGCTATCTGGGCACCAAGCTCATTTATCTTGCCCACGCCATGACCTGCGGTCTTCCGCCCTCCCAAAAGGATTCTGTGCTGGTAGTCGGTGTGTATGGTTCTCAGTCCTGTCAGGTCAGCCTCGTCCGTATTCACGGCGTAAGTGCCCGTAACAATCAGCACCCGGCGCTCCGCTACTGCCCTTTTGTTCATTCTGGCAAATTCATCGGCGATTCTTCCACCACACTGTCCCAACCCTACAACAACCAGTTTCATTTTCCGCCTCCTTTTCTAAGCCCTTCCTGAGGGCACTCGACGCGTTAAACAATCGAGGCCCTGGGAAGGGTAATTTCATATTATTTTGCTGAAACTTGTCTAATTTTAAACAATTCTTCTCAATTTGTCAAGCCCCCCTTATCGTGGGTGCACCAAGTAAGAAGGATGACCCCGGCCAGGGCAATAACCGTTGCCTAGAGCTTGACGCCTTTTGGGAGCAAGGCTAGAATGGCGCTATGCCGATAACAGATCCTTATGGGGCAGACCAGGGCACACCTTCACTTGGTTTTTGAGCGGAGCCCAGGGAGTGTGGCCTGGCCTTTCAAAACCTATCAAGTTCCATTCTAAAATTTCCACCCCCGTGGCGCTACAGCCAGAGGGCTCAAGTTGTCAAGGACGGTTTGGTCAACTTTCTAGACCTAGAAGGGTCGCTTAGTTCATTTTGAAATTGTTTGTTAAAAAAAGAGACCCATAGGGTCTCAAAAGATTCCAAAGATCTGGGCCAAATCTGTATAGGGAGTTGATACAATTAGAAGCGGGGCACAAAAATCAAATAGAGGGAGAACGATGACTGAGGTGCTGAAAGGAGAGGTTTACTACTTCGACGAGCCCGGGGTGCAAAATACACAATACGTGGTTGAGGCGGTGGTCAAGAGGTTGGAGGCCGGTGGCATCGAGAGTATCGTCGTCGCCAGCACATCGGGGGAGACCGCCGTCAAGCTCGCTCGTTCCTTAGCAGGCAAAGGCAGGATGATCTGCGTTTCGGAGGCACCCTACAGGCGGGAATGGGGGGAGGAATGGCCCTGCCTTGGGCCAGAGCCTAGAGAGGAGCTGCAGAAACTTGGAGTTGCAGTTATCGACAGGGCGCCTTATGTGTTTCATGGCTCGGTGTTAGAGGCTGCCCGCTGGAACACTACCTTCCCCGAGATGCTGGTCAAGGAAACATTGTACTGCTTTGGGCAGGGCATGAAGGTAGCGGTAGAGGTGGTACTAATAGCGACCTCCTGCGGCTACCTTGCTCCTTGTGAGGAAGTTATCGCTGTGGCCGGATCGGGTAGGGGGGCTGATACAGCCATTGTGCTTCGCGCCACATACCCCGCCTCCATCTTCGATAGGGACCCTGGGAAAAGGCTGGAGATAAGAGAGGTATTAGCCATGCCATTATCCAAGAAATGGTGGGAATAGAGGAGTATATGACTTCATAGGAGGTGGAAAATGTCTCATATCGACGGAGGATATCTGGTTGCCAAGGCGCTAAAAAACGAGGGGGTGGAGTACATCTTCACCCTTAGCGGGGCTCACATCAGGGCTATCCATGATGGCTGTGTTGATGAAGGGATCGGGATAATTGATGTGCGCCACGAGCAGGCGGCGGCCTTTGCTGCCGAGGGCTGGGCCAAGGTTACCGGGCGACCCGGGGTATGTGTGGCCACGGGCGGCCCCGGTGTTCCCAATACGGTTACCGCAGTGGCCAACGCCTTCAGGGGGTCAAGCCCGATGATCGTGATCGGGGGCGGTGACTCGCTGGCTGAGATGGAGATGGGCCCCCCGCAGCAACTCAGCCACATTGAATATATGCAGCCCATCACTAAGTGGGCGAGGAGGGTTCTGGAAACAGGGAGAATCCCTGAGTATCTAAGCATCGCCTTCAGAGAGGCCATCGGGCCCAAGGCGGGGCCGGCTTTCCTGGAAGTGCCAAGGGATGTTGCTGAGGGCAGGGTAGATGAGGCTGATGTTCCATTCCCCACCAAGTATCGGACTCAAGCCCGGCCACAGGGTGACCCTATCTTGGTGAGGGAGGCGGCCAATTTGCTCTCAACTGCCCAGCGTCCGCTGGTGATGGCGGGAAGCTCCGTTTGGTGGTCTCAGGCAGCGGAGGAGCTCAGGGAATTTGTGGAAAGTGTCGGGGCTCCGCTTTTCTTGAACGCCATGGGCAGGGGCTCTATCCCCCCCGACCATCCGCTGCTTTTCTCCCTTGCCCGCCGCTTTGCCCTCGGCCAAGCCGATGTTGTGGTAGTAATTGGCACCCCTCTTGACTTCAGGCTGGGGTATGGGCGCTCTCCGGCATTCAGTGAGGAGGCCAAGGTCATCCAGATCGACTTCGAGGCCACCGACATCGGTAAGAATCGCCCCATCGAGGTGGGCATCACTGGCGATATCAGGGCGGTTCTGGGGCAGATAACCCAGGAGATCCAGGGTCGCCCTGGCCAGGAATCGGAGTGGGTTCGAGAGCTGCGAGAGGGGGAGAGCAGCATGCGAAAAGAAGATGAGCCAGCCCTCAATTCCGATGCCATGCCCATCCACCCCCTCAGATTGTGCCGGGAGATACGCGATTTTCTCAGCCGGGATGCCACGGTGATCGGGGATGGGGGAGACATCGTCAGCTTTGCGATTCGGGTTCTCAATATCTACTATCCCGGGCACTGGCTTGACCCCGGGCCAATGGGATGCCTGGGAGTGGGGACCGGCTATGCCATGGCCGCCAAGCTGGCCCGACCTCAAGAGCAGGTGCTCATTGTGAGCGGCGACGGCTCTTTTGGGCTGAACGGCATGGAATTTGACACCATGGCCCGGCACAATATCCCGGTGGTCTCCGTTATCGGCAATGATGGAGCGTGGGGACAGGAGAAACACGGTCACATTGCCCAGTACGGGCGAGCGGTGGGGGCGGAGCTTGGCCAGGCAACAAGATATGACAAGATGGTGGAGAGCCTTGGCGGTCATGGCGAGTACGTGGAAAGA
>JBHIBU010000120.1:0-4229 GCA_046759245.1 Dehalococcoidia bacterium
AAGAGACGCCTAGTTAAGAAAGCCATAGGGCCTTTCGACCTGACTCAGCAAGTAGTACGAAAAAGCCCGTTAACGCTTTTCTCCGAAAAAAGGCTTGTTGCCAAAAAGAAGCCCCGGACCATCACGAGACGCCTAGTTAAGAAAGCTGTAAAGCCTTTCGACCTGACTCGCAAATAGTTCGAAAAAAACCCGTCCCCTAGGGACGGGCTCAAAACCCGCGGTACCACCCTAATTCCCCGAGTAATCGGGGCCCTCATCAAAGGCACGGATCATGCCTTCGTCATCGATAACGGCTGACGAGACCGGCCAAGTCTACTACCCCGATAAATCGGGGTTTCGGTTGGCGGCTCAGGAGGGATTTTCGGAGGGCAGGTCGCATCTGCTCCCACCATACCAGACTCGCTGAGCGCCTTCGCCTCCTACTCTTCTCCATCACTGCCTTTACGCATAAAGATTAGCAAATGGTAAGGATAAAGTCAAGGTTCTCAGTCACTGCCTTTTTGGATGGTCACCTTGCGCGATTCGCCTTCGCCGATGCTCTGGGTGATCACCTCTGGATGGTCCTGAAGCGCCAGGTGGATGATGCGGCGCTCGCTTGGTGACATCGGCTCCAGGGTAACCGAGTGCCCGCTAGCCCTCACCCTCTCCGCCATGCGCAGTGCCAGATTCTTGAGCGCCTCCTCTCGGCGGTCTCGATAGCTCTCCACATCTACACTCAAGAGCACGCGAGCCTTCATCTGGTGACTCACCATGAGGTAGAGGAGGTATTGCAGAGAGGAAAGGGTGTTTCCCCTTCTTCCGATAAGGATGCCCGGATCCTCGCCGGTGATATCCAGGGCGATAGGGGCACGCCCACCTATCTCTCCCGATGAGGAAGGCTCCTTGACACAGACGGAAGCAGAGACCTTCATTAGGTTAAGAAGCTTCTCTAGCATCTCTTTAGCCAGGGTAGCCGAGGCGCGCTCCGCTTCCTCTAATCGATGTCTTATTACTCTTACCCTGGCTTCCTCGGCACCAAAGCCCAAAAAGCCGGGCCTTCCCTTTTCAAGAACGACCACCTCCACCTCATCACGATTTGCGCCGAGTTTTTTTAGAGCGAGCTCGACTGCCTCTTCTACGTTCTTTGCGCTTACCTCCACGCTTTCCATACTCTACCCTCTTTTCTTGTTTCTCCGCTTCAATTGCTATCTTCTCCTCTTGCCTGGCCCCCTCAATTGTTTCCATCCCCTGCTCACTGACCACCGGTGTCGCCGCGGCAGGGGCCCGAGTGATTACACCCCTCCACCTTTGGAGAGTCCCCTCAAGACCACCCCAGCCAGTGACAAAGTACTGCATCACGATGCCGATAACATTGGAGATGACCCAGAACAGGGCAAGACCGCTGGGGAACTGTAGGGTAAAGAAGGCGAACATCAAGGGCATCATCCACAGCATCATTCTACTCATCGACTGTTGCCTGGGGTCTGTGGCAGGCATGGTCATCATCTTCTGCTGAAGCCACATCGTCCCCCCAACAAGGATGGCCAAGATGTAAAAGGAGTCGGGACTACCAAGGTTGAGCCAGAGGAAACCTGATTCCAAGGGAACCGTCTGATGAAGTATGGGCAGGGAATATAGGCGTTGGGAGAGCCCCAATAGGTCCTCAGGGGTTGCTGCCACGGCCCTCAAAATCGACTGGTAGAGGGCGATCCAGATAGGAAGCTGAATAAGCATCGGCCAAAGGCAACCCAGGGGGTTTACCCCGGCCTCCTTATAGAGCCTGGACATCTCCTGTTGCAGCTGTTGTCGATCCTTGGCGTACTTCTTCTGGATCTCCTGCATCTTGGGCTGAAGCGAGGTCATGGCCCTGGTGGAGTGCAACTGCTTCATGGTAAGGGGAAACATAAGGAGGCGCACAATGATAGTGAGGGCGATAATGGCCAGTCCCAAGCTGTGAAACAGGACACCGGAGAGCAGTATCATGAGATTGAGCATCGGCTGAAGGAGAACGAGATTCCAGGTCTCCACAACCCCATATGTGAACAAAACGGCGACAACCGCAGCAGCGACGAGAATTATTAAAAGGTTTCTTCTACTCATGTAGACAACCCGGTTACTCACTCACTGGTGGTAACGCTCCATATTGTATTGCCACGCTCTGTCTCCAAGGCGTATATAGTACGGTTGAAAGCATGAACATAAACCACACCCTCCCCAGGAAAAAGGGAGGCGCGAATAGGGCTTTCTAAATTACGCTGCCACCTCTCCCCTCCATTGGCGGCATCTAAGGCATAGACCTTGCCATCGTCCGAGCCAAAGATGACCAGCTCGCCCGCTAAGGCAGGAGCCGCCCGCACCGGTCCCCCTGTTTCATAGTCCCAGACCTTGGTGCCCTCTTCGGCATCAAGGGCATAAACCCGATGATCAAGACTTCCGGCGATGATAATATCATCATAGGCCACAGCCTTGCTCCAAAACCAGTTGCCCGCCTCTTCAAAGCGCCACTTCTCTGTGCCATCGAGGTTAAGGGCATAGAAATCGCTATCGAAGGAGCCGATGTAGATAGTATCATTATAGATCAAGGGGGTGGAGGCGATGGCCCCGCCCGTTTCGAATGGCGAATCCCAGACCAGTGCCCCGGTCTGGGCATTGAGGGCATAGAGCTTGTGGTCGAAGGAGCCGAAAAAGGCCACGCCATCGTAAAGGGCAGGGGTCCCCCATATATCACCCCCAGTTTGGAAATCCCACACCTTGTTGCCTGTCTCGGCATCGAGGGCATAGAGCTTGCCCTCGGAGGAGCCGATGTAGAGTGTGCCCCCATCGACCACCGGGCTGCCCACGATGGGGTCGATAAAGCCATCTCGAGGGTACTCCCATATCTTGGTCCCTGTGGCACCATCGATGGCATAAACCTTTCCACTGTAGGCGCCAATATAGACTACGCCTCCCTCCACAAAAGGCGTACCATAAATGGCGAGAAGCACTGGTTCACCAGAGGGGAGAAACCGCCACCATTCCACCGCAGCCGGCCTGGGCTCACTCACCAGCGTGTAGCTCACAAGCTTCCCCTCCATGGTGCCCACATAGAGGGTGTCATCAATCACCACGGGTCCAGACCATCCCCGTGAAGGAGCGCCAGTGCACCCCGAGAGGAGCAGGGGACCTGCTATAAGAAGAGCAAATAAAGGCCAAAACTTCCGTTTCATAATATTGGCAGGAGAAGTTGAGGCATCAAGGCACAGGGTCAAACCCGCCAGGGTGGAAAGGGTGGCACCGAGCAAGACGCTTTAGCCCCATCCAAACACCCCTCCAAAAGCCATACTTCTCAATCGCCTCATAGGTATACTGAGAGCAAGAGGGAACAAAGCGGCAGGAGGGATAAGTCACCTGTGATATGGTCGACTGATAAAATCGGACCAAACCCAGGGTAATCCTCGTCGGGGCCCCCGCAAAATCAGAGATTTTGTGGGGTAAAGTCCTGTTCACGCCTCTTTCTCCTCATTATCCAAAAGTCGCGCCCGAGATAATAATTCCTCAATCGCCCCCTTAAGGGTATGATAATCGGCACCGGCAGCTTTCTGGCGGGCAATAAACACCAGGTCCCAACCATCCCTTGTCGGCGTCAACCTGACCCCTTCTCGAAGCAGCCGCTTCACCCGATTTCGCACCACCGCCTTGCCCAATCGCTTTCCCACAGAAAAGCCATATCGATTCGACCCCAGTTCGTTGGGCAACGCCCTGAGCACCACGAAATTATGGGACCAGGACCTCCCTTTACTGAAGACAGCCTCGAAATCCCTTTCCTTAGTCAGCCTTTGCTCCCTTCTCATCCCTACACCGTGAGCCGCTTCCGACCCTTGAGACGCCTCCGCCTGAGCACGGCACGACCGCCCCTGGTCGCCATCCGCGCCAGAAACCCATGCTCTCGCTTTCTCGGTATCCTCTTCGGCTGATAGGTCCTTTTTGGCATTGCTAAATTATACTTCACCCCGATTAGGGTGTCAATTTCCCACAGCAAAGGCTGTTTACCCACGCCGGTCGATCCCACCCACCCTTCCATTGGAGCTTCGCTCCTTTCTCGCCCTGTTTGAGCTGGGACTTCGGCCGATGTGGTGTGACTTTAGCTGGCAAGGTGAGCTCCACCAAGGGCGAAAAAGGGGCTGCGGGGGCAAAGCCTTCCAAGCTTATCTAGGGTGGGCGGAGGTGGGAAGAAATAGGTTTCTAAACAACCTTTAAGGCAAAAACTGGAC
>JBHIBU010000121.1:0-4155 GCA_046759245.1 Dehalococcoidia bacterium
GCCTCCTTTAGCTCGGTTAGCGACCACGAATCCTCCCGCTCATGATAGCAAATCTCGAACCTCTTTTCATCCTCGGTCTGCACCAGGAAATGCCTTTCGCCTGGCTCAAGCCACTCCCTTTCCACCTCCTTCACCTCATACTTCTTATCTTGCCACACGAACGAAGCCGGGCGGTCGGCGTAGCTGCGCCCGGAATAGCAGGTGACCTGGGTTGGCTCATCCTCCATTATATTTCCGGTCTCCTCTCCCCCCAGCGCGTCGCCTGCTCGTAGGCGAAGCCAATGCGAAGGAGCGTCTCCTCGGAGAAGGGCTTGCCCAGTATCTGCATCCCCACCGGGAGCCCGTCGGCAAAGCCGGCGGGGACGGAGAGCCCGGGGATGCCAGCGATGTTTATGGGCAGGGTGCAGACATCGCTCAAATACATCTGAAGGGGGTCATCCACCTTCTCCCCGATCTTGAAGGGCACCGTGGGCGAGGTGGGGGTGATCAGGGCATCGAATCTCTCAAAGGCCTCTGCGAACTCCCTCCTGATCAGGGTGCGCACCTTCTGCGCCTTGAGGTAATAGGCATCGTAGTAGCCGGCGGAGAGGGCATAGGTGCCCAGGATGATGCGCCGCTTCACCTCGGGGCCGAAGCCGAGCTGCCTGGTCCTCTCCAGGGCATCCCACATGCTCTCCCCTTCATAGGAGAAGCCATACTTCACCCCGTCGTAGCGGGCGAGATTTGCCGAGGCCTCGGAGGGGGCGATGAGATAGTAGGCGGCGAGGGCATACCTGGTATGGGGCAGCGAGACCTCCCAGTCCACCGCTGCCCCCAGCTCCTCGAGCTTGGCGATAGCAGCCCGCATCATCTCTGCTACCCCCTGTTGCATCCCCTCGACGAAGTACTCCTTGGGAACGCCGAGGCGAAGCCCCTTGAGATCGGGGATGAGCGATTTTGTGTAGTCGGGAACGGGATAATTTGCCGAGGTGGAGTCCCTGGGGTCGTTGCCGGCGATGAAATTCATCACCAGGGCCGAGTCGGCAACATCCTTGGTCATCGGCCCGATCTGGTCCAGGGAGCTGGCGAAGGCCACCAGGCCGTATCTTGATACCCGGCCATAGGTAGGCTTAAAGCCAACGACATTGCAGAATCCCGCCGGCTGGCGGATGCTCCCTCCGGTGTCTGAACCCAGGGCATAGATCGCCTCGCCAACGGCGACCCCTGCCGCAGGCCCGCCACTTGAACCACCGGGGACACGGGCCAGGTCCCAGGGATTCGGGGTGATAACAAAAGCCGAGTGCTCGTTGGAGGAGCCCATGGCGAACTCATCCATATTCCCCTTTCCCACCATCACCATGCCGGCGTCCTTCAATTTCTCCACCACCGTGGCATCGTAAGGGGGGACGAAGTTCTCCAGCATCCTTGAGGAGCAGGTGGTGCGAATCCCCTTGGTGCACATATTGTCCTTGATCACTGTGGGGACACCGGTAAGGGGGGTGAAATCGCCGGCGCGAATTCGCTGGTCTGCTTGCTCTGCCTGGAGGAGGGCGACCTCCTCGGTCACGGTGACAAGGGCATGGACCTTCTCCTCAGCCTCAGCGATACGCTTTAGCACCGCCTTGGTTAGCTCCACAGAGGAGACCTCTTTACTTTTGAGTAGCTGATGGGCCTGATAAATGGTCAGGTCATAGAGGTTCAACTTTATTACTCCAGCACCGCCCTCACCCTGAAACAGCCCTCCTCCTGGCGGGGAGCGTTAGCCAGGATCTCGCTTTGGCTAAAGGAGGGCGCCGCCTCGTCCTCTCGGACCACATTCTCCAGAGAGATGGGATATGCCGTGGGCGGAACATCTTCGGTATCCACCTGCTTCAGCACCTCGAAGTTCTCCAGGATATTGGAAAGCTGTCCCCCAAATCTCTCCATCTCCTCCTCGGAGAGACCCAACCGAGCAAGGAGGGCGATATGCTTTACTTGTTCGCGGCTTAGCTTCATTTTCCTCCCCCTAGGCGGCAGACTTGCCGATTATAGCACCTAACCATGGCCCAAGCAACACTAAACGGAGCATTGTCATAGCGCCCTGAAAAAGGTTATAATGGGCTGCACCCGGGGGAGAAAAGTTGAGAGGCTGCGCATCAGGTTTGATCAAGGGAAAATAATTTGGGGCTGAGATCGGGTGAACAAAGGGGGATAGTTTATGCACTATGGCACGGAGCAGATGCGCAACGTTGTTCTGCTGTCCCATAGCGGGGCGGGGAAGACCTCGCTCTCCGAGGCGATGCTCTTCAACTCGGAGGCGATCACCCGTCTCGGCAGGGTCGACCAGGGGAATACCACCTCAGACTACGACCCAGAGGAGGTAAAGCGAAAGATCAGCATTTACCTTTCAATGCTTCCCTGTGAGTGGAAGGGGTTCAAGGTGAACACTATCGATACCCCGGGTTATGCCGACTTTGTCACTGAGGCAAAGGCTGCGGTGCGCATCGCCGATGGAGCGGTCATTGTTCTATGTGTTGCCTCCGGCGTTGAGGCAGGTACCGAGTTGGTTTGGGGCTATGTCGAGGAACAAAAAATCCCCCGCCTCATCTTTGTCAACAAGATCGATCGGGAGAACGCCGATTTCTTCAAGGCTTTGGAGGAGCTTTGGGCCAATTTCGGCAAGAGGTGCCTCCCCATAGAGCTGCCTATCGGCTCCGAGGAGGATTTTCAGGGTGTGGTCGATCTCGTCAAAATGAAAGCCTACACGGGTCCCCAGTGGCAGGAGGGGGAGGTTCCCGATTCCCTGAGGAGCCAGGCTGAGGAATTTCGGGAGAAGCTGGTGGAGGCTGTTGCCGAGACAGACGATAACCTCATTGCCAAATATCTGGAGGGGGAAAAGCTCACCGAGGAGGAGATCTGCCACGGGCTGCGAGCGGCGACCCTTGGCGGGCAGGTTGTGCCCATTTTAGTGGGCTCCGCGTTACAGAACCTGGGCATCACCAGATTGATGGACGCTATCTGTCATTACCTGCCCTCCCCTAAAGATCGGGACCAGTTCTCGGCGATAAACCCTGTTTCCAAGGAGGAGGAAACCATCGATCTCAACCCCACCGCTCCCTTGGCTGCCCTGGTGTTTAAGACCAGCGCCGACCCCTATGTGGGCAGGCTTAGCTACCTTCGGGTCTATTCGGGCACCATCCATAGCGATTCCACGGTGTGGAATAGCACCAGGAATCGGGCGGAACGAATCGGGCAACTCTATGTGCTCAGGGGCAAGGCTCAGGAGCCTGTGCCTCACCTGATCGCTGGTGATATTGGGGCTGTGGCCAAGCTAGCCGAGACAAGCAGCGGAGATACCCTCTGCCTCAGAGACCATCCTCTGAGCTTGCCCCCCATGGGATTCCCTCCGCCCGTCTTTAGCGTTGCCGTGCACCCAAAGGCGAAGGCAGACCTGGATAAAATGGGAACAGCCCTAACAAGGCTCACCGAGGAGGACCCCTCCCTTCAGGTGCGTCGGGAGCCCGACACCCTGGAGACCATCCTCTCCGGCATGGGTGAAGCCCAGCTTGAGGTGGCTGCCGAAAAGATGCTGCGCAAGTTCGGCGTCGATGTGAGGATGGAGACGCCCAAGGTCCCCTATAAGGAGACCATCGCCATCTCGACAAAGGCTGAGTATAAGCATAAGAAGCAAACGGGGGGCCATGGCCAATATGGGCATGTCTTTCTGGAGCTTGAACCACTACCTAGAGGGGCGGGCTGTGAGTTTGGCAATAGGGTTGTGGGTGGCGCGGTGCCTAAGAACTACATCCCCGCCGTGGAGAAAGGTGTTCATGAGGCCCTAAACGAAGGGGTATTGGCAAAGTACCCTGTTGTTGACATAAAGGTAACGCTCTACGATGGCACCTATCACTCCGTGGACTCCTCGGATATGTCCTTTAAGATCGCCGGCTCCCATGCCACAAGGAAGGGGCTCTCTCAGGGACAACCTGTGCTCCTGGAGCCGATAGTGAACATGCGAATCATTGTGCCCGAGGGGCTCACTGGCGATGTTATCGGCGATCTCAATAGCAAGCGGGCCAAGGTGCTGGGGATGAGCCCCCAGGATGGACTTAACATTATTGAGGCCCAGGCGCCTCTGCCTGAGGTCCAGCGCTACAGTATTGACCTACGCTCCATGACCCAGGGCCGGGGCAGCTA
>JBHIBU010000122.1:0-4093 GCA_046759245.1 Dehalococcoidia bacterium
GTGGCTCTTCTCTATTCTTACTCTAGAAACCTTTAGTTCCGGGATTTTAGATACCTCATCCAGTGCCCCATTGGTGAGAAGGTTCGTGGGGCTTTGGGAGAAGTGTGCACTCATAGAGACCACCCCAGGGGGCGAAGCCTCTGTTACCTTTACCTTCGCCTTCACCTCCCCCCTCCCAGAGACAACCCGTACCGATTCATCATCGGTGAGCTTTAAATAAGCGGCATCTATGGGATTAATCTCCACCAGCTCCTCAGCCCTCAATATATTAAGCCCCTTCACCCTCCGGCTCATGTTGCCCAACTGATACAGGCTACGCTCAGTGGTGAGCATCAGGGGGTAGTCCTCATCGGGCAGCTCCGCCGCTGGCTTATAGCTTAAGGGTATGAACCTGCCCTTGCCCCGGGTGAAGGTCTCGGTGTGGAGGATGGGCGTCCCGGGGTGGTCTTTGGCAGGGCAAGGATATTGCAAGCTCTCCCTCTCCAGGCGCTCATGAGAGATACCACCATAACTGGGGACGAGGCCGGCGATCTCCTCCATGATCTGGGAGGGGTGCTCAAAATCGAAGCCCTCGGCGCCCAGCTTTCTCGCGATCTGGCAGGCTATCCACCAGTCGGGCTTGGAATCGCCTATGGGATCGATGGCCCTGCGCACCCGCTGCACCCTGCGCTCGGTGGTGGTAAAGGTTCCATCCCTCTCGGCGAAACTCGCCGCCGGCAAAACTAGATGGGCGAGGCGGGCGGTCTCGGAGAGGAAAAGGTCCTGAACGACAAGGAATTTCAGCCTCCTCAGCGCCTCCCGAACATATCGAACATTGGCCATATTTAGCGCCGGGTCTGCGCCGACGACGTAGAGCGCCCTGATCCTCCCTTCAGAGGCAGCCTCCAGGATCTCGCCCAGGCTTAGCCCCGGATTTGGGTTCAGGGGATAGCCCCAGGCGGCCTCAAAGATGCCAGGCTCGGCGATCGCCTGATAGCCTGGAAGGAAATCGGGCAGGGCACCCATATCACAGGCACCCTGGGCATTGTTCTGCCCCTTGAGCGGGTTTACCCCGCTGGAGGGCTTTCCTATATTTCCGGTGAGCATCGCCAGATTGGCCAGGGCGAGCACATTTTCAGTGCCTCCCTCATGCTGGGTGACCCCCGAGGCGTAGAGGATGGTGGCAGGTTTATGGGTGGCAAAGGTGCGAGCGGCCTCCCTTATCAGTTGCTTGGGAACGCCGCTAACTCTCTCCACCAAGTCCAAATCAAGATCCTGTAGAGACTCTCTAAACGTATAAAAATTCTCACATCGCTCCTCTATAAAGTGGCGATCCTCCAGCCCCTCGTCGACAATCACCCTCATCATGCCCATGAGCAGGCCCAGATCGCCTCCGGGGCGACCTCTTAGCCAAAGGCTGGCATGACGGCAGAGATCGATCTCCCGAGGGTTGGCCAGGATGAGCCTTGCCCCCCTCCTCACCGCCCGCCTTATCCCCTGTCCCACTATGGGATGGGAGGATGTGGGGTTGGTCCCGATGGCGAAGATGCAGGCCGCTCCCTCAATGTCGGCGATGGGGTTAGTCATAGCGCCGCTACCGAAACTACGGCATAGAGCAACACGGGAGGGGGAGTCGCAGAGGCGAGAGCTATTGTCGATGTTGTTTGAGCTCATCGCCACCCGAGCGAACTTCTGAAGGACATAGCTATCCTCATTGGTGCCCTTGGCTGAGGAAATGAGGGCAAATTCTTCGCCCTTATATTTGGTAAAGCTCCTGGCCACAAGCTCCATCGCCTCCTCCCAGCCTATCTGTAACCACTTTCTTCCTTGTCTCACCATAGGGGAGGTCAACCTGTCCGGGGAATGAACGAACTCGGCGATGCCGAAACGCCCCTTGGCGCACAGGCTACCCCTGTTTGCCGGGTTTTCCTCATCCCCTCGCACGCTCACGACCGAGCCCTTATCTATGCCCAAATAGATGCCACAGCCCACGGCGCAATAAGGGCAGATGGTCTTCACCTCCCGCCTCGGCCACCTGCAATCCTTGGTGACCAGGGCACCCACGGGGCAGATGGCGACGCACTCACCACAGGACTCGCACCTTTCATCTATCTGGGGCTGTATTTCGAAGCCACGGAAGGTGAAATCGATGGCATCGGCACCCACGATTTCACTGCAAACCCAGACGCACTTGCCACAGGAGATGCATCTATTGGGGTCGCTGATAAAGAAGGGGTTGGAGGTGTCTATGGGGAGGGACCTGAGCGTTCTCCTCAAGCGCTTGGGCTTTAGCTTGAGTCCCAGGTATGCGGCGATATCTTGCAGTTCGCAGTGGCGATTGGCGGCGCAGTCCTTGCAATCACCGGGGTCGGCGGCGATGAGGAGCTCGGCGGCGGTGCGGCGCAGCCTCACCACCTCAGGGGTATCGGTATAAACGACCATCCCCTCGGCAACCGGCTCAGTGCATGCTGTCACCGGTTCGGGCCAGCCCTCGATCTGAACGAAGCAAAGGCGGCAGCTGGCAAAGGGCTCCTCAGCCTGGCGAAGGGCACAAAGATTGGGGATGTAGATGCCATTATCCAGCGCCACCCACATGATTTTTTCGCCCCTTCGAGCCTCGATCTGGACGCCATCGATTATCAGATTAACTCTTTCACCCAATTCAAATCCTTACTCTGAAGGGGGCAGCAAACTGCGAGGCGATAACCTTATCACCGCATTGTATTGGAGAGGGCAGGCATCGAGGCAGGTGCCGCAGTTGACACACTTCTCCTGGTCGATGACCTTTACTCTCCTCTTCCCGCTATAGATCGCCTCCACAGAACAACTGCCGACGCAGGCATCGCAGGACCTTTCGCATTTCTCAGGGATGATATAGTAGGCGATAAGCTCCTGACAGGAAAGCCCCGGGCAGCGCCCCTCGAGGATATGTGCTTCGTATTCGTCACGAAAATAACGGATGGTGGTGAGGATGGGGTTTGGCGCCGTCCCCCCCAGTCCGCAGAGCGACCCCGTCTTAATATCTTGGCCCAGCTCGATCAGGAGGTCGATATCCTCCATCTTACCCTTGCCCCTGGTGATATCTTCAAGGATATCCAGCATCTGCTTCGTGCCCAGTCGGCACATAGTGCACTTGCCGCAGGATTCCTTTCGGGTGAAGTCCAGGAAATAGCGGGCGGCATCGACGGCGCAGTTATCCTCGTCCATGACCACCATGCCCCCCGAGCCCATCATGGCCCCAACCCCGGTGAGCGAGTCGAAATCGATGGGGGTATCGAGTAGGCTTTGCGGCAGGCAGCCGCCTGAAGGTCCGCCGATCTGCACCGCTTTAAAACGCCTATTCTTTGGAATCCCGCCGCCGACCTCAAAAATTAGCTGGCGCAGCGTGGTGCCCATAGGTACCTCGGTAAGCCCAGTGTTTAGCACCTTCCCCGCCAGGGCAAATACAGCAGTGCCCTTGCTGCCCTCAGTGCCGATGCTGGAGAACCATTCTGCACCACGGGTGATAACCAGGGGGACGAAAGCGAAGGTCTTTACATTGTTAAGCAAGGTGGGCCTACGCCATAGACCCGCTTCGATGGAGTGGGGGGGTCTTGGTCTAGGCATCCCCCTTTTCCCCTCTATAGAGCGCATGAGGGCGGTTGATTCCCCGCAAACAAAGGCACCAGAGCCCTGAAAGAGCTCGATTCGAAAGCCAAAACCGCTGCCTAGGATGTCATCCCCCAGGAGGCCCAACCTCTCCGCCTGCTCCAGGGCGGTGGCCAGGCGCTTAACCGCAAGTGGGTATTCGGCACGGACATAGATATAGCCATAAGGGGTATCCATTGCATAGCCGGCAACTGTCATTCCCTCTATAACGGAATACGGGTCGCTCTCCAGGATGGCTCGATCCATGAAGGCTCCGGGGTCCCCCTCATCGGCATTGCAGATCACATATTTCGGCGATCCCGATGCCTCTCGGCATAGCTCCCACTTTCTCCCTGCGGGGAAACCAGCCCCTCCCCGCCCCCTTAGCTGGGACCTTTTCACCTCCTCGATCACCTCCTCCGCGGTCATCCCCAGGGCCTTGACCAGGCCGCTATAGCCATCGTTGGCGATGTATTGGTTTATATCC
>JBHIBU010000123.1:0-3984 GCA_046759245.1 Dehalococcoidia bacterium
GGGATTTTTGCTGCCGGCGACATCCGCAAAAAGGCGGCACGACAGGCGATAACTGCCGCTGGAGATGGAGCTACTGCGGCCCTCTCCGCAGAGAGGTTCCTTGGCGAACAAAAATAATAATTGAAGCACTCCTCGTTACCACACTATTCCTTAGCTACTCATCCTCTATCCCTAACTCCTTAATATAATCGAGGGCATCCTGGACCGTCCTCAACTTCTCTGCATCCTCGTCCGATATCTGTATCCTCCTGTTGTCATCGCTGAACTCCTCCTCGATAGCCATGACCAGCTCCACCAGGTCCAGGGAGTCGGCGTTCAGGTCATCGACAAAGGAGGCGGAGAGCACCACCTGCTCCTCCTCCACACCCAACTGGTCAATGATGATCCTCCTCAGCCTCTCGAAAACGGTCGCCACCTTCTCACCTCCTTTCTTTTTATCTACTCGCTTGAGCACTAACCGTGCCCAAGACCCCGTTGATAAACTTTGGGGAATTTTCGCTGCCAAAGGTCTTGGCCAGCTCCACTGCCTCGTTGATGACAGCTTTAACTGGGACCTTATTATTCAATAAAATCTCAAAGATGGCAAGCCTTAGAATGTTTCTGTCAATGGCAGCTAGCTGCGCTACGGGCCAGGCGGGGGCATAACTCTGAATCATGGTATCGATCCTCTCCCTGTTTTTCAGAACACCGCCCACCAACTCGCGGGCGAAAAGCGCCCCCTCCTCGGACAAAGAGGCCTCCTCCAAGAGTCGATCCAGGGTCTCCCCCGCATCATGGGCCACCGAGTCGACCTCAAAGAGAGCCTGAATCGCTATCGTCCTCGCCTTTCTTCGAATACCCACTTTCCCCCTTTTTCGCCCTTTCTGCTAATTCCGTAGCTAACTGTTTCCGCTTTCGTTATCTTCTCAGGGCAGTCAAGCCCGCTCAATAATCTCGCAACAGATGAAGGTTTCCGATCCTCACCTTCCTAAGCCCCGCTTCCTTTGCCGCCTCCAGGCAGTCATAGGCAACGCGCCTCGATGTGGTGGGCAGATCCGCCATAAAGAATTGGGGGTGGAAGGCGAGAAGACTGTAGGGTATCTCCGCATCAAGGGAGGCGATGAAGGAGGCGATCCTTGAAACCTCCTCCTTATCGATATAGCCCGGGATGAGGAGGGTGCTGGCCACCAGGAAAGGCGGCAAGGGCCTATTCTTGGCATATTCGGCGAGGAGCCGGAAATTCTCCAAAGTCCTTCTATTGGTGACACCGCAGAGGGCGATGTGCAATTCCTCGCTCCAGGCCTTGAGGTCAAATTTAATGCAGCCACCCGATCTCAGGGAAAGCTCGGCAGCCTTCTTAAGCAGGGAGGGGTGCATTGAGCCATTGCTCTCCCAGCAGATGCGGAGGATTCTCCCCTTATTTCGCTCCAAAGCCAACCGAGAGGCGCGAAGGGCGTGGGGAAGCTGAGGGCTGGGGTCCCCACCAAAATAACAGATACAGGAGGTCTTTTCGTCCACCTGGTCAGCAAGCAGTGAAGCGCTTACCCTTGCCTCTTGGCTCGCCGAGAGGCGATAGTGCCAATTCTGACAGAAGAGACAATCGAAGGAGCATGCCTGATAAAAAACGGCCAGGTTCTTATAGCCGTATTCCGGCCCGTCCCGATAGGAGAACTGCGGATAACCTGCCCCCGTTCCTCCAGGGCAAACCCAATCGGCGACGCAATTGGTGGGCAGGGGGTCGTAGTACCAACTTACGTTCCCCTTTTCTGCGCCAGCCCCGATAAGTCTGCCCTCCCTGTTGATGCGAAGCCCGCAGTAGCTTTTCCCATCCTGGGGAATAAGGCACTCATTAACGCAAAGATTGCATCGCTTCCCCCCTTCAGCCCTGGGGGGCTCGGCCGGGAGATCGAAGGGCTTCCTTGACTCCAGGTGCGCCTTTTCAATATAGGGAAGAGCCCTTCCCAAATCTGAACGAAGGCAATCGGGGCAAAGCTCAACGGCCTGGGAGATGAGAAAGGACTCCCTTTCACACCCTCTACATTTGACAACGGCTTTCGCTGGTAATCTCATCACAATTCAGCAGGTAAGATGAAGGGCAGCAACCAATGTCGGCCGAGCATCACCATCCCCGCATAACGCCGATGGACTCTGCATCGCCGATATTCAAGATCTGCGCTTCGTTGCTGATCCTTTTTATGAGACCGCTCAACACCTGTCCGGGGCCGATCTCAATGAAGGTGGAGACGCCAGCGCCCACCATGTACTCCACGCTCCTCTGCCACTGAACGCAATGACAAAGCTGGCGAAGGAGCTCCTCTTTCACCCCATCGGCGGCGGTCACCGGGTGAGCGGTGCTATTGACCACAATGGGCACATTGGGGTCGCGGAAGTTAAGGGGGGAGATCGCCTGAGCCATCCCATCAGCGGCGGGCTGCATCAGGGGGGAATGAAAGGCGCCGCTCACCTTAAGGGGCATGACGTGTCTGGCCCCCATTGCCCTGGCCAGGTCTGCGGCACGAGCCAGCGTCTCCTTTGCCCCGCTGATCACGATCTGACCTGGGGAGTTGAGGTTGGCGATTTGAGCATCGGCCTCCTGACACACCTGCTCCACAGATAGCTCGTCGAGACCGATGATGGCCACCATGCCTCCAGGTACCCTCTCCCCCGCCTCCTGCATCAACCTCCCCCTCTCCCGGGTGAGGCGAACCGCATCCAAGAAATCGAGAACCTGAGCAGCAACAAGAGCGGTGTACTCGCCAAGACTATGCCCCGCCATGAAGGCAGGGCAAATCAGTTGACCGGCTACCTGGGAGGCCGCTCTCAGACAGGCGAGGCTCACTGTGAGAATCGCCGGTTGGGCATTAGCCGTCTGGGAAAGCTCCTCCTCAGGCCCCTCAAAACA
This sequence comes from Dehalococcoidia bacterium, assembly GCA_046759245.1. Classification (GTDB taxonomy): domain Bacteria; phylum Chloroflexota; class Dehalococcoidia; order E44-bin15; family E44-bin15; genus JBHIBU01. The sequence goes on from JBHIBU010000123.1 coordinate 2,882, forward strand.
AAGGCGGGAGAGGGGGAACCCCAGGGCATCATCCGCTTCCTCAAAGACCTCCCTCGCCGAGGAGAAGCCTTGATAGAGGTCAAACCCCATGCCCACCCGCTGCGAACCCTGTCCCGGGAAGACATAGGCCAGACCTCCCTCTTTTTCAGCCATGGATAACTCCTGAATAACTGAGTCTTGCGATTACCGCCTCAGCCTGCGCCACCATCTCCCTGATGATGGCCGCCGCTGGCTTTACCTCCTTTACCAGCCCCGCGATCTGTCCCGCCATTAGCGAGCCCCCCTCCATATCGCCCTCAAGGACGCCCGACTGCAACTTCCCCTCCCCAAAGCGCTCCAGCTCCTCCGCAGAGGCACCGCCCTTTTCCATTGCCAGAAACTGACGGGTCATCTTATTCTCCAGGCAACGCGCCGGATGCCCCAGCGAATGACCGGTGACCACCGTGGCTCGATCCCGGGCCTCGAGGAGCCTCTCCTTGAATCTGGCATGGGCGATACACTCCTCGGCACAGACAAAACGGGTTCCAAGCTGCACCCCTTGAGCACCCAGGGAGAGGGCAGCAGCAAGGCCTCGCCCATCGCCGATCCCCCCGGCAGCCACTACGGGCACAGCAACGCCATCCACCACCTGAGGCACCAGGGCCATGGTGGTGGTCTCCCCGATGTGTCCACCCGACTCCATGCCCTCGGCTACGATGGCATCAGCCCCCGATCGCTCCAATCTCTTGGCCAAGGCAACGCTGGAGACTACCGGCATCACCTTTATCCCAGCCCCTTTAAACCTGGGGATATAGACGCCCGGATTTCCTCCCCCCGTGGTTACAATGGGAACCCCCTCCTCCAGCACAATCTCGATAACCTGCTCAACGAAGGGCGACATGAGCATGATATTGACCCCAAAGGGTTTATCCGTCCGCTCCCTGGTTAAGCGAATCTGCTCCCGCACCCAGCCGGGGGGGGCGTTTCCGGCACCGATGATCCCCAGCCCGCCACCGTTGGATACCGCGGACACGAGTTCAGCGGTTCCCAGCCAGGCCATCCCCCCCTGAATCACCGGGTACTCGATATCGAAAAGATCACAGATCGCAGTGCGCATTTTCCCC
>JBHIBU010000124.1:0-3970 GCA_046759245.1 Dehalococcoidia bacterium
ACGGTGACCTTCAGCCTCAAGAACGCCCCATCGGGCTGTTACGAGACCACTGTCACCGATGTGACGGCCGAAGGGCTGACCTGGGATGGCGCGACCCCAGCGAACGAATTCTGCAAGTAGGGAGGAGAGGCGTCAGCCATAGTCAAGGCTAAGAGATAACCAATATAGCAGGAAGCGTGCCGAGGCCCCTGGCTTTTAATTAGACAAAAGGGAGGTAGAGCATGAAAAGGCTGCTGATTAGCCTGCTGGTAGCGATGGCGCTGCTGCTGGTTACTGCGGGCACGGCGGTGGCCAGCCACGGAGATCTGCCACTGCCCGGTAGCCCGTGGTGTCAGGCAGAGGATCTTTCGGGTGCGGCTGACTTCGGCCCCTACTATTGCCCATGAGGTAACTGTATAGCAGGAAAACGCACCAGGGGCCCCTAGAAAGCTGCGTCTGGTGTGAAAAAAACCACAGAAGCTGGACATGAAGAGACTGATCATAGCTGTGGTGCTTGCGATGGTGCTGCTGGCGGCGGTAGCGGGGACGGCGTTGGCTAGTCCACCTGCTCTTATCCCGCCAACTGACGCGGATATATGTAACCACTTGCAAAGCCACGGGGTTCCTACCCCCCCCAGCCCACTTTGCCCGCACTGACAGCTACCCTGAGCCCCTGCTAAAAGCCGACACTCTATAAACCTGAGCAAGCCCTAATCGGAAGGGGGACTGGCAAATGCTAGCCCCCTTTTTTATTGATGTCACTTCCCGATGCAGAAGTTGCTGAAGATGGTCTCCAGAAGCTCCTCGGTCACCGTCTCGCCGGTGATCTCACCCAGGGCATTCAGGGCGGCGGTGAGGTCGATGGTGACGAAATCGTCGGCCATCTGGGCTTCGATGCTGGATAGGGCCTGCTCCAGGTGAATCTGCGCCCGCTCCAGGGCAGCCTTGTGCCGGGGGTTACTAACGAGAAGGGCATCGGAGGTGAAAACCTTGCCCCCAAGGACGCAGGCCACCATCCTCTCCTCCAGCTCGTCGAGACCTTCCCCGCTCAGGGCTGAGGTGGAGACCCTGGGCCAGGGGAGGCCATCGAGGTCGGCTCGCTGCGGCAGGTCGGATTTATTGGCTACCACCACCACCTCCTTCCCGGAAAGAAGGCCGATGATCTCCCTATCGAAGTCTTTGAGCGGTTCGCTGGCATCGACTACCAGAAGGACGAAGTCCGCCTGCTCGATGGCTCTTCGACTGCGTTCCACCCCCAGGGACTCCACCAGGTCCTTGCTCTGAACAATGCCCGCGGTATCGACGAGGACGAAGGGCACCCCCCTCAGGTTCACCACCTCCTCCAGGGTATCTCTGGTGGTGCCGGGAACAGGGGTGACGATGGCGCGGCTCTGGCGGAGCAGGCAATTGAGCAGGCTTGACTTGCCCACATTGGTGCGGCCCACGATGGCGGTTCTCACCCCCTGACGATAGACCATCCCTGCCTCAGCGCTCGAGATGAGCTCCGTCAGCCCCTGGCAAGCCTCCTTCAGGGAAGGGATTATCTCCCGCTCCTCCACCTCGTCCTCAGGGAAATCGATCCTTGCCGTTAGATAGGCAAGGACGGACATTAGCTCGCTGCGCACCCCCTTAAGCGACTGGGAAAGCCTGCCCCCCAGCCCGTTTACGGCAACCCTGAGGCTGGCCGCCGTCTTGGCGCGAACCACATCCAGAACCGACTCCGCCTGAGCGAGGTCGATCCTGCCATTGAGGAACGCCCTGAGGGTAAATTCACCCGGATTCGCCATCCTGGCGCCATAGCGTAGCACCAGCCCCAGGATACGCTGCAGAGGCAAGGGGCCACCGTGGCAATTGATCTCCACGATATCCTCTCTGGTATAGGTATGAGGCGCCGCCATATAGGCGACCAGAACCTCATCGACAACCTCCCCGGTATCGGGGTCGATGATGTGCCCATAAACGAGGCGGCGGTGGGATAAGCGGCGGGTGAACAGCTTCTCTGCAATGGCAAGGGCATCCCCACCGCTGAGACGGACGATCCCTATCCCGCCCTCGCCCAGGGGTGTGGAAATGGCAACGATGGTGTCCTGATACATAAGTTCGCCTTCAAGTATACATCTTTCGCCTTCGGCCCAGCAACAAAGGCGTTCACCCAGGTTTTGGGGCGCATAGAAATGGTGTATAATGCCTATTCACACGCCCTGAATAGATAAGGCATGAAACCAGCCAATAGCGAACCACAAGCGACCAGGCCCAGGGTGTTTGGGGTGAGCCGCAACGTCTTCTTCCTCGGCTGGGTGAGCTTTCTCACCGACGTCTCCAGCGAGATGATCTTCAACATGCTGCCCCTGTTTTTGCTGAACGTGTTGGGGGTGGGGACAGCGGTCATCGGCCTTATCGAGGGGCTTGGTGATAGCGCCGCCACCATCCTGAAGATAGTGAGCGGCTGGCTCAGCGATAGATTGGGCCGGCGAAAGGGGCTGACCACCCTGGGCTATGCCCTTTCCACCATCGCCAAGCCCTTCCTGCTCGTCGCCAGCACCTGGGGGGCGGTGCTGGCCATACGCCTCAGCGATCGAGCCGGCAAGGGTATTCGCGCCTCACCTCGCGATGCCCTGCTCGCCGACTCCACAGCACCCGAGGTGATGGGGCGGGGCTTCGGCTTTCATCGTGCCCTGGACACCTTTGGCGCCGTCGTTGGTATCGCCGGCGCCGTAGCCATCGTATTCTTTATGCAAAAGGGGGATCTGCTTCTCTCCCTCGGCACCTTCCAGATGCTGGTCATCATCGGCGTGATCCCGGCAGTGCTCTCGGTGCTGCTCCTCGTCTTCTTCGTCAAAGAGGTCTCCCGCCCCGGGCGGGAGCAGAGGGCAAGCTCAGCAGCCTCTCAAGGGGGCTTCGACAGGCGGTTCAAGATTTTCCTGCCGATAATAGTTCTTTTCACCCTGGGCAACTCCGCCACCGCCTTCCTGGTGCTGAGGGCGCAGAACATCGGCCTCTCCGTTCTCCACATCCTCCTCTTGCTCGTCCTGTTCAACCTGGTCTATGCCTTGACCTCCCTTCCCTCTGGGATACTGTCGGACAGGCTGGGCAGGAAGAGGGTCATCATCGCCGGCTGGTCGATATATGCCCTGACCTATCTCGGCTTTGCCCTGGCATCGGCATCATGGCATGTAATTCTGCTCTTCGCCCTCTACGGGCTTTACTATGGAGCGGCGGAGGGGGTGACCAGGGCCTTTGTCGCCGATATGGTGCCTGTGGAGAGAAGGGGGACGGCCTATGGTCTGTATCATGGTGCCGTGGGTATCACCCTTTTACCCGCCAGCGTCATCGCCGGGGTACTGTGGCAGGTGATAGACCCCGCAGCCCCCTTCTTCTTCGGGGCGGCCATGGCCGGGGCAGCGATGGTGGCGTTCGCGCTGCTGATCAGGGAATGACTTAAAAGCAGGGAGGCATCTGGATATTACGCCTTACCGAGAATGGCAAAAGCCAAAAGTTGGCAGGTAACGATAAACAGGCAACTAGGAAGGTCATGAGGATTGTGGCTCTTTGCCTGATTCTGGTGATACAGGTTGCTCTTTAGATACGGGTATCTCTGTTGCTTTTGAAGGTTCAGTAAAACGAGGAAAGTAACTCTTCGTAACTAGAGTAGCGAAGTCGCTATAACTCTTGGCAAGTATGGACTCAAGTAGGCTGCCCTCATCAGCTTCGTGTTCAAGTTGAACCTTTTCCTTTGGCATCTTTCTCCTCCCTCGCGACTACTAATTCCTCAATGCCCTTACTGATATTCTGAAGTACCTCTTTCATCTTCTCCCTAGGTTCGTTGGGTCTATTCTCCGTCGGTAGGTCGGCAATATTCAGCTCCCCATCCTTCAAAGTTATGATTTTTACATTTGCGTGTCCCCCTACATTGGGATCCATCAATTCCACACCTTTAATAGCATATATGGCTAACTCCCCAGCACGGAGTACACTTATTTCAGGCTCGACT